>JAJZWW010000061.1 GCA_021846485.1 Actinomycetes bacterium | reverse complement strand
CACCCAGCGGGAAACCAAAGGGACTGAGCCTGCCCGACCTACCGGTGACGGTCGAGCCAGCCGCCTACCTTACCGTTGATGTTTGCAGGGGGGGCGAGACTAGGCTCGGGCCCGACAAGAGGGCGCGGGGGTCCTCTTCGCGGATGCGGATCAGTTCTTCCCGGAGGGCCTCCCAGGGTTGCACCTTGTGGACCTTACGCGTAGCTCCATGTCCGTTCCCCGCCATGTCTGCGGCCCGGGGAACGCCGTCCGTGGCGGGGAGGGGCGCGAGCCGTTTGATAGGGCGCGTGCCTGGCCAGTGGTTGTGGTGGGCTCCGGACGCGCAGATGGGTCGCTCGATGCTTGCAGGAAAGGTCGTGGCAGGTCCGAGTCGTGTCAGCTTCCCCCTCCAGCGAGGTATTCCTCCCAGCGGCGCACTGCTTCTGCTTTCGTGAGGCCGGCTACCTCCGTCTCGCTGAGCTTCACCTTCCGGATGAGGTTCCGTGCGAGTTTCGCGTCGAGGACCTCTCCCGCGGGGGAAGGTTCCTGTGGCTGTGGTCGTGGTGGGAGAGTGCCGCTGTCCACGCAGGCCCAGAAATCGTCCTCGGTGACGGCCAGTTGGTCCCGGAGGATGGCGGCGATGAGCTTGGGATCGTTGATTCGGCCGGCTCCGTGGGACACCCGGGTGGTGAGAACCTCCCCGGTGGCGAGGGTCAGGTTGTACCGGTAGTGGTCCCCGGTCTTGCGGGAGCCCCGAGCCGTACCCTTCTTGGTCCAGCCTTCGGTCTCGACGAACTTTCGGTGGGCCGCATGGGTGAGAGGTCTCACTCGTCGCCGAAGACGACCTGGCGTAGCTCGTCGCGGTCGCCGGCGAACATGAGTACGCGCTCAACTAGGCCTGCGTTGGCCTTGTGGTTGGGAGCGAAACGCAGCTCGGACACCCAGGCCTCCGCGTAGTCGACCAGCGCGTCCAGGAAGTCCTCCTCCGCCTCGTCGTAGGACTCGCCGACTCCGTGCACCGGTACGCCTTCGATCCACATCGAGGTCTGACCATCGGAGAAGCTCACCTTCACGTCGAAAGGGTGCTCAGCGGCGAGCGCCGAGTCGAGGACGTCGCGCTCGACGAGCACCATGGCGGAGTTCCGGCGCAGCACCGCCACCCCACCGCTCTCGGCTCGGTCCATCAGTTCCTTGAAGTGGTCCCGAGCTTCCCGGGCCTTGAACTGGTGGGCCAAGGCGAACGAGGCATGAGGATCGGCTCGCAACGTCACAGGAGGTACTGTACCTGTGGTACCACTGGTACACAAGCATCGGGGCGGTGGTTACGGGACCGCATCGTCCTCGGTGGACGTCTACAGCACGCCTGGGCCGTGGTGGGCCTGCACACGATCTCGGGGCGGCGTGCACACGCTTGCCAGCCACGAACGGTGCGACCCCAGACCCGCGCGTCAACCCCACCAGGCTGGCGTCCGTGCGCCCGGAGGCGCCCTTCCCCCGAGCGGTCACCCTACGTGAGTTCCGCCCGACGCTGGCCCTACGCCGTACCCGTCGATCTGGGCGGGCTTGCCCTCTGCTCGGTGTCTGGGTGGGTGAGCGCAGATGAGGTGATCGGTGCCCTTCGTTGTCCTAGAGACCGGCAGACGGACCTCTCCGGGCTCCGATCGTTGTGAGCTGTCGCGGCCGAGCGGTCATCGGATGATGCGACGTCTTGGGCGAGGGTGCGGGGCCCCAACCCCCGAGGTTCATGTCGCTTGCCTTCTCGATCGACGGCTGGTCCCACGCGTTGGTGATGGTGGGGCCGACCGCCTCGCTGATCGCCTGGCAGGCTGCGGCGCAGCTGGTAGCGAGGCGTCGGTGGGTCGGCGGTGATCCAGGCGTTGGGTTTCGTGTTGGGTGAGTGGGGTGCGTGTTCCGAGCATTCCGGTCCGCGGGGGCTACCCGTCCTCCTCGCAGTCCTCCCGCAGACCCTTCTGGACGGTCCGGGCGATCTCGGCGAGGGTGGCGAGCTGTCCGGGGTCGAGGCGGTCCACGAACCATCGACGCACCGAGGTGCAGTGGCCCGGGGCGGCGGCGGCGAGTGCCCCGCTCCCGGCGTCGGTGAGCGCCACGAAGTGGCCCCGGCGATCCGCGGGGCAGCGCTCGCGGGACACCAGGCCGCGCTCGGCCATCCGGGCGACGTGGTGCGACAGGCGGCTCTTTTCCCAGCCGAGGACGCGACCGAGCTCGAAGGCGCGCATCCGGCGGTCGGGCGCCTCGCTCAGGTTGACCAGCACTGCGTAGTCCTGTAGAGACAGCCCGCTGCTCGCGGCGAGCTCCCGGTTGAGCCGCCCCGATAGCAACCCTTGCATCCGCTGCAGGCCGGCCCAGGCCGCCTGCTGGTCGTCGGTGAGCCACGGCGTCGTGGCGGGGTCGTCTTCCATCCTGTTGCTCCGGGCGGGGCCGGCCAGAGGATCCGCCAGCCCCGCCCGGAGAGGGTAGCCCCGTGGCTGCTCGCCCTGGCTCAGGGTTGCCGGCGGGGCTGTGCGCCGCGCCCATCGGCGGTGGGGATCCCCCCCCACCCTGCCGTGCCCGCTGCGGCCACGTCAGGGTTTCCGGCGGGGCTGCGCTCCCACGTCAGGCGGCCTTCACCGCCGAGATGTCCAGCTCGATGGTGACCTTGTCGCTCACCAGCACACCGCCGGCCTCGAGCGGGGCGTTCCAGCTGACACCCCAGTCCTTGCGGTTGATGGTCGTCGAGCCCTCGAAGCCGACCCGCTGGTTGCCGAAGGGGTCGGTCGCCGCCCCGGTGTGCTCCAGGTCGATGGTGACCGGCTTGGTGACGCCACGGATGGTGAGGTCACCGTGCACCAGGTAGTGGTCGTTCGTCCCGCGCTCGGCCGACGTGGAGGTGAAGCGGATCTCGGGGAACTCGTCCATCGCCAGGAAGTCGTTGCTGCGCAGGTGGTTGTCCCGGTCGGGGTTGCCCGTGTCGATGCTCTTGGCCTGGATCACCACCTCGACGTGCGACCGGCCCGGGTCGTCGACGTCGAAGTGGCCGCTGCCGGTGACGTCGGTGAACCTCCCCCGCACCTTGGTGACCATCGCGTGGCGGGCGGTGAAGCCGATCGTGGTGTGGGTCGGGTCGATGGTGTAGTCGCCGGTGAGCGACTGCGTCGTGGTCATGTCGCGTCCTCCTAGAGGTTGATCTGTCAACATAACTGTACCGACGTCCCTGTTGAAGCGTCAACTATCTTCCACACCCGGCCTGGCCGGTGGCCCGACCCTGGCAGGCTGACCGGCGCGGTGCTCCGACCCTGCCAGGATGGGGGTATGGCCACCAGCGAGCCCTCGACCCCCAGCCCCGCCGCGACACGGGACCAGGAGGCCAACGTCCGTAGCCAGCGGAGGCGGTGGACCCGCGCGGTCGACCGTTGGGACCACCACGGTGTGGCCGGCCTGGAGAAGATCATCGCCGAGGTGGTGGCGGAGACGACCGCCGTGCACCCCGAGTCGGTGGTCGACATCGGGGCGGGCACCGGCGCGATCACCATCCCGGTCGCGCTGGCCCTCCCCGGCGCGCACGTCATGGCCGTCGACGTCAGCCAGGCGATGATCGATCGGCTGGCTGAGCGGGCTGCTGCCGAGGGTCTCACCGACCTGGAGCTGCTGACCGCCCCGGCCGAGAAGCTCGAGGTCGAGCGCGAGAGCGTGGACGTGGTGGTCTCCAACTACGCGTTGCACCACCTGCTCGACGCCGACAAGGAGCGCTTCGTGCGCCAGGCCTCCAAGTGGCTCCGCCCCGGCGGCTGGCTGGTGATCGGAGACATGATGCTCGGGAGAGGCGTCGACAGCGAGGACCGGGCGATCATCGCCGGGAAGGTGGCCCTCATGCTCCGGCGCGGCCCGGCAGGGTGGTGGCGGATCCTCAAGAACGCCTACCGCCTCGTCACCCGCACCAGCGAGCGACCGATCTCGATGCAGGCGTGGACAACGCTGCTCGACCGGGCCGGCTTCGTCGAGGTCGAGGCGCGCCGGGTGGTCAACGAGGCCGGCCTGGTCAAGGGCCGCAAGCCGACGGCTCCCTGAGGAGCCGGACCGGGCCCGTTGGCTCGGTGCCCGGGACCGCCGTCATCCGGCCGGTTGGTCAGGGAGCCCCGGGGCAGGAGCCGGTGACTGCCACCGCGGGGCCGGCAGTCAGGGTGGCCACTCCTGGGAGGTGGGCGTCGGCCTCGATCGTCGCTGCGCTGTGGGTCGCTCCGGCCAGGTACCGCTGCCAGAAGGCGAGGGTCACGGCTTGCACCGCCCGGCGGTAGGCGGCCGCCCGGGTGTCGTCCGAGCCGTGGTAGGCGGCCAGGTAGGAGGGGTCCAGGTAGGGCGCGTGGTGGCCGGCTCCGAGCAGGTCGAGGTAGTAGCGGGCGCCGGTCGCCGAGTCGTATATCTGTTGGCTGCACGCTGGGACGTTGATCGTGTCGCCGTCGCCCTGGACCACGAGCAGCGGGACCGACGGGTTCGGCTCGTAGCTGCCACCGAAGGAGCGGAGCTCGGCGCCCGCGAGGATGATCGCCGCGCTGACCCCGGGTATGCGACAGCAGGTGTTGTTGACCGCCGCGTCGGTGACGTCCCCGCCGTCGGAGTGGCCCACCAGGCCGATCCGGGTGGAGTCGACCATCCCGGCGAGGATCCCGCCGGGGTCCGCCAGGTCGCCGACCACGACCTTCAGCTCGGCGGGGTGGACCGTGATGTTGGCCTCGTCGAGCTCCCCCTGGCCCGGGGTGGTGTAGGGGTAGGAGGGGGCCGCGACCACGTAGCCCTCCCGGGCCCACGAGTCGAGCAGCCGGCTGTAGGCCTCCGGGGAGATGTCGTAGCCCTGGGAGAACACGATGAGCGGCCAACCGCCCGAGCGTTGCAGGGGCTTTGCGCCGCTGCCGGAGGCGTGGGCCGGGTAGCGCACCGTGGTCGGCAGCGAGGCGCCGGCGGCGCTCACCGTCAGGCCGGTCACCCCCACCGCGTAGGGCGGTGCCGGCAGCACCGCGGAGGTGGCGCCGGTCGTCGACGTGGAGCTGGAGGTGGAGGTCGAGGTCGAGGTGGAGGTGGAGCTCGACGTCGAGCTCGAGGCGGTCGATGCCGAGGTCGACACCGGGAAGGTCCGGGCACTGCCCGCAGTGGCAGCCCGGGTGCGTCCCCCGCTCCCCAGGGTGGTCGCGACGACCACCATGACGGCCACGACGGCCACGGCTGCGCCGACCAGCACGGTACGCCGCCGGCGACGCTGGTGTCGCCGGCGGCGGAGGGCGGCGGCGCGGGCGGAGGGCGGGGGGAGCGGCACGGCAGCGAGACGCTAGCGAGCCGGCGGGGTCCGGGCGTGGCAGCCGGTCGGGCCGGCGGTACCGTGGCCCGGTGGCGGCTCGCAGCGTCCTCGACCGGGCACCGGCGCCGGCGCTGGTGGCGGCCGGGGCGGTGTCGGTCCAGTTCGGCGCCGCCCTGGCCGTCGGGCTGTTCGACCGGGTCGGCCCGACCGGCGCGGTGACCCTCCGGGTGGTCTTCGCCGCCGCCGTCCTCCTGGCCGTCGTCCGGCCCGCGCCCGCCGTCCTCCGGGGTCTGGTCTCCCGCCGCGGGGACCTCGCGGTGGTGGCCGGTTTCGGCTTGGTCCTCGCCGGCATGAACCTCCTCTTCTACGAGTCCATCGCGCGCATCCCCCTCGGCGTGGCGGTCACCGTCGAGTTCCTCGGCCCCCTGGCGGTCACCATCGGCGGCTCCCGCCGCCGCCTCGACCTGCTCTGGGCGGTGCTGGCCGGCGGGGGGGTGTTGCTGCTCGCCGGCGGTGGCCTGCTCGGCGGCCGGCTCCACCTGGACTCGGTGGGGGTGGTGCTGGCCCTCGGCGCGGGCACCTGCTGGGCGGGCTACATCCTGCTGTCGGCCCGCACCGGGAAGCTGTTCCCCGGCAGCTCGGGGCTGGCGCTGTCGATGGTGGTGGGGGCCGCCGCCCTGCTCCCGGTCGGGGTGGCGACCGCCGGCGGGCGGCTGGCGGCCCCCGGGGTGCTCGTCGTCGGGCTCGCCGTCGCGGTCCTCTCCTCCGCCCTGCCCTACAGCCTGGAGATGGCCGCCCTGCGCCGGGTCACCCCGCGGGCCTTCGGCATCCTCGCGAGCCTCGACCCGGCGGTCGCTGCGCTCGCCGGCCTGGTCGTGCTCGGCCAGCGGCTCTCCGTCTCGGAGCTGTTCGCCCTCGTGGCGGTCGCCGGCGCCAACGCCGGCAGCTCCGCCGCCGACGCCCGCCGGACGCCGGGTCCGGGGACGGCCGTCCCCGCGGCCTGCGGTGCCGGCACGGGCAGGTCGCCCGCAGCCCTCGGGGCAGGCGGGGAAGCCGAGGGTGCAGCCGACTGCCCCGCCGCCCGCGGCTCGGAGAGTGCTCAGCTCAGAGGGCGCCGGGAGGGTGGGGACGGACTCGACGCTCGTCGAAGACCAAGAAGTGCATGAGCAGGTAGCTGACTGCCGATGCGCTGAACATCGCCACCACCTTGGAGAGGTTGGACATCAGCGCGGCGGGTATCCCGAGCGTGCCGAGCAGCAGGGACAGCCCGAGGACCACCCCGTCGCTCACCGCCAGGTTGATGCCGCCCTGACCGAGGAACATCGCCCGCTGACGCCACCGTCCGCCGCCGGGCGCCACCCGGTCGGCGAAGGTCCAGCGCGAGTTCCAGAAGTAGCTGTTGAGGATGGCCGCGACCACCGCCACCGTGTTGTACGCGACGTTGAGGCCGGCCGAGCGGGTCGGGTGGACGAGCACGAAGAAGTTGAACACCCCGAGGTCGACGACCGCGTTGGACAGGCCGACGGCGAGGAAGCGGCCGAAGCGACGCCGCCCCTGCGGCCGGCGCTGGCGGTGCGCCCGCCGGTAGTACTCGACCAGGCCGGCGGTCGCCTCCTTCCAGCCCGGCCCGCTCACGGTGCCGGGGGCCGGCGCGCAGCGGTCCCGGGGCAGGCGGCTGGCTGCTCCGACCGCTTCCCTCAGGGCGGCGTCGTCGGCCTCCGGGGGGAGCACCACCGCCGAGCGGCACCCTCCTAGCACGGTGGCGGCCGCCGGGCTCGCGGTGGCCACCACCGGCACGCCGGAGGCGAGCGCCTCGAGCAGCACCAGGCCGAGGGTGTCGGTCTCGGAGGGGAACGCGAATACGTCGGCAGCAGCGTAGGCGTCCGCCAGGTCGTCGCCCTGGAGCACCCCGGCGAGCGTCGCCCGGGTCCCGGCGAACAGCTCCTCGAGGTGACCCCGGTCCGGTCCGTCGCCGACCAGGGCGACGTGGTACGGCCCGGGGTCCCGGGCGAGCGTGAGGAGGCGCTCGCAGCCCTTCTCCTTCGCCAGGCGGCCGACGTAGAGCACGAGGGTCCGGTCGGGATCGGGGCAGAGCCGCCGGCGCATCGAGGTGGGGTCCCGGTCGGGCCGGAACAGCTCTACGTCCACTCCCCGGCCCCACAGCTCGACGTCGTCGATGCGCAGCTCGCCGAGCTGGCCGGACCCGACCTCCGAGGTGGCCAGGCGGACGTCGGCGCGCCGGTAGACCCGCCGCATCACCTCGTGCAGTGCGGGGCGCAGCCACCCGAGGTGGTACATCGAGGCGTACACCGAGACGTCGGTGTGGTAGCTGACCACCGTCGGGTAGCGCTTCGACGCGTACTGGAGGGCCAGGCTGCCCATGAGCACGGGGTTGACGACGTGGACCACGTCGGGCTGGAACTCCTTCAGTGCCCGCCCCACCACCCGGCCCGGGATCGCCCAGGGCCGTCCCCCGTAGAGCCACCCGAGCGACAGCGTCGGGGTCCGGCACTGGGTCAGCCCGTCCATGCCCGGGTCGATCGACGGGGCGACGACGATCACCTCGTGGCCGGCGCGCCGCAGCTCGCGCACCGTGTTGTCCAAACGGGTGACCACCCCGTCGACGTTGGGGCGCCAGCTCTCGGTGACCACCGCGACGCGCAGGTGCGCCGGCGCAACCCCCGCGCCGACCGACACGAGGGTCGGGCTCCGCGGGGACGACCGGTACGGGAGCGCACTGGCGGGCAGGAGGGGGTCCGTCGCCACTCCCGTCAACGCTATCGGCCCGGTGGTGTCGGGGTCGTGACGGGGAAAGGGCCTACAGCAGCGAGGGCGCTCGGGCGCCGCCGCCCGCGCCGCCGTGTGGCGCTCCCGCGCCGGCCGGCGGGCGCGCGCTGAGCCCCCGGCCCACCGTCGGCGGGAGCCCTAGGCGGCGGTTTCCCACGAGTGGCGGGGCCTTTCCCCTGATCTCCCCCGGCGAGAGTTGCCGGCGCCGCTACCATCCTTGTCGTCGGCTCGCCCCGACGTCGGGCAGGACCTCCGGGCAGCTGGACGGGCCGGCAGGCCAACCGGTCCCGAGGAGGAAGGCCTCCCGAGGAGGACATGCCAAGTGACCATCGATCACCCAGGCCAACAGCGGCAGGTCCGGGCCGCAGGGATGCTGGCGGTGGTGTTGCTCGCCGCCGCGCTGGCGGGATGCGGGGGATCATCCAGCTCCAGCGGTCCCACCACCACGACCACCACGACCACGACGACGACGACGACTACTACTACTCTGCCGGCCTCGAGCTCGGACAGCTCCGCCACGATCGCCGCCGTCCGCAACGACTGGGTCAGCTTCTTCGACGCCAAGACGCCCACCTCCAAGCGGGTCGAGCTGCTCCAGGACGGCTCCGCCTTCCGTTCGGTGCTCGCCGCCGACGCCACCTCCCCGCTCGCCCGGGCGGCCAGCGCCCGGGTGCTCCACGTGACCCTGTCGGGCTCCACCGAGGCGAGCGTCACCTACGACATCGTCGTCGGCGGCCACCCCGCCCTCCAGGACCGCAAGGGCACCGCCATCCTCGTCGGGGGCACCTGGAAGGTTGGCGACGGCGCCTTCTGCGGGCTGCTCGCCCTCCAGGGCGGCAAGCTGCCGTCGGCGTGCCCCGCATCGGCTTCGGGGGCGTCGGGCTCCTCGGGCTCGCCGGGGGCGTCGGGCTCCTCGGGCTCGGGGTGAGCGGCGGGTCGGTGCGGGCCCGCATCGCCGGGGTCCGCGCGAGCCGGCCGTCGCCGGCCAGGGCGCCGGACGCTCCTGCAGCCGGCGCGGGGCTGTCGGGGCGCCGGCGGTCGGTGGCCCTCGGGGTCCTCTGCGCGCTGTTGTTCCTGACCTTCCTCGACAACACGATCGTCAGTGTCGCCCTGGGCGACATCCAGACCAGCCTGCACGCCGGGGTGAGCAGCCTGCAGTGGGTGGTCAACGGCTACGCCCTGGTGTTCGCCGGGGCCATGCTCGCCTGCGGGATGATCGCCGACGAGTTCGGGCGCAAGGTGGTCATGCTGTCAGGGGCCACCGTGTTCTGCGCCGGCTCGGTGCTGTGCGCCCTGGCCCCCGGCACCGGCGTGCTCATCGCCGGGCGGGCGGTCATGGGGCTCGGGGCGGCGGCCAGTGAACCGGGAACCCTCTCGATGATCCGCCATCTCTACCCAGAGCGTCGCGGGCGGGACCGGGCGGTCGGGGTCTGGGCGGCGGTGTCGGGCGTGGCCCTCGCCGTGGGCCCGGTCGTCGGCGGGGTGCTCGTGGGGGCGTTCTCCTGGCGGGCGGTGTTCTGGTTCAACCTGGTCTTCGGCGCCCTGGTGGTAGCCATTGCCCTGGTCGTGCTGCCGGAGAGCTCCGACCCCGACGCCCGGCGGGTCGACACCGCCGGGGCGCTGCTCGGAGCGGGGGCGCTCACCGCCGCCGTGTTCGGCGTGATCGACGGGGAGTCGGCCGGGTACTCGGCGCCCGGCGTGGTGGCGCTCTTCGCTGTCGCGCTCGTCGGGGTCACCGCCTTCGTCTGGCGGGAGCGCAGAGCAGCCCACCCGCTGCTCGACCTGCGCTACCTGCGCCGACCGGCCTTCTCGACCGCCAACGTGGTGGCTTTCTGCACCTATTTCGCCACCTTTGCGATCTTCTTCTTCACCGCCTTGTACCTGATCGAGGTCGTGGGCGACAGCGCCTTCGAGGTCGCCGGCACCTTCTTGCCGATGACCCTGCTGCTGGTCGTCACCGCGGTGGCGACCGGTCGGCTGACGACCCGGATACCCACCGGCTGGTTGGTCGGCGCCGGTTGCGTGCTGTTCGCCGGGGGGCTCCTCGCCACCACCGCGGTGCTCTCCCCCGGGGTGAGCGAGGCGGCGCTGATCGTCTCGCTGGCGGTGACCGGGGTGGGCATCGGGCTCACCGTCGTGCCGATCACCTCTTCAGCCCTCTCCTCGGTCCCCGCAGCACGTTCGGGGATGGCCGCGTCGGCGGCGAACACCAGCCGGGAGATCGGCGCAGTGACCGGGGTCGCGGTCCTCGGTTCGCTCGTCAACGGCCAGCTGCAGAGCCACCTGACCGCTCGCCTCCACGCCCTGGGCCTCCCGCCGGACCTCCAGGCGCTGGTGATCCAGGGCGTCGAGTCCGGCGGCCTGCCCTCCCACGGGCACACCGCCGGCGCGGGAGGGGCGGCCGGCGCCGGGCACGCCGGCGAGGTCCACCAGGTGATCGCCGCCGCCTGGGCGGCGTTCGGTGCCGGCCTCGAGGTGGCCCTGGTCGTCTCGGCGGCGCTCGTCCTGTTCGCCGGCGCCCTTGCCCTCCTGACCTTGCGTTCCCGCCCGGAGTCGGGGTGGGACCCACCGCCGGCGGCGGGCGGGTGCGGCTGACCGGCTGCGGCGAGTGCGGGGTGGCGCCGCTTGCGGCTGTCCGGCGGGTGGGGCCGGCTGCGGGCGCCCAGCGGGCAGTGTCGGCCGCGGGCAGCGAAGCTCGGGTGGGAACCAGCTGACGGCTGCGCGCCCCGGTGCCGTAGAGTCCTCGGCGGTGTCCCCGGCGATCCCCCTGGCGGTCGCCGCCGGGTTGTGCACGGCGGCGTCGACGACTTGCCAGCGGGCCGGCGCGCTCCGCGGCTCGGTGGACGACCAGATCGATGCCGGCCTCCTGCTCCGGCTGGTCCGCCAGCCGGTGTGGCTCCTCGGGGTGGCGAGCATGGTGGTCGGCTTCGTCCTCCAGGCCACCGCGCTCCACTTCGGCAGCCTCGCTCTGGTCCAGCCCATCCTCGCCTCGGAGCTGCTGTTCGTCTTCATCTACCTGGCGATAGCCAACCCGCGCCTGGTGAGGCGTCGCGACGGCCTGTCCGCGGTGGGCATGGCGGTCGGCTTGGGAGCGGTGCTGTTCACCGCCGACCCCTCGGGGGGCCGGCAGGTTGCCCCGAGCGGCAGGTGGGCGCTGGCCGGGATGGCCGGCTTCGTGGTCGTCGGCGCGCTGGTGCTCGTCGCCCGCGGACAGGCCGGCCGCTCTCCTTCGGCGCCCCGGCGAGCTGCGTTCCTCGGAGCCGCCGCCGGCGTCTGCTGGGGGCTGCTCGCCGGGGTGATCAAGCAGCTGGGCAGTGTGCTCGCCGCCGGCGGGGTGGTCGCCATGCTGACCTCTTGGCCGGTCTACGCCCTGGTGGTCGTCGGGCTGGCGTCGATGACGCTCGCGTCCAACGCGCTGCGTGCTGGCCCACTGGCCGCCTCGCAGCCCGGTTTCACGATCGTCGACCCGCTGGTCGCGGCCACCGTCGGGGTCCTGCTGTTCGGCGAGCGAGTCCAGGCTGGCCCGGGTCACCTCGACGTCGAGGTCGCCGCCCTGGCCGTCCTCGGGCTCGGGGCTTGGGGCCTCAGCCGCAGCGCCCTCGTCGCCGGCGACCCCGGCGCCGGCGTCCTGGCAGGCACCAGCGGCGAGCCCAGCGGCGGCCTACCCACGGGGGCGCAGCGACCGGCGGAGCGAGACAGGTCCGTGGGGCGCGAGCCCCCCGTCGGCCACCCTGGTCCAGGTGGACCGCGGGGCACCGGGTCGGGGGGCACTGCCGGGTCGGGGTCGGGGAGTGGGGCTGGGACCTGGGACGTTGCTGGGTCGGCGACGGCCGGGTCTCGGGGCGCAGGTCGGTCGGGGCCGGCCGGGTCCGGCTCGTCCGGGTCCGGCTCGTCCGGGTCCAGCACGCCGGCCCGGCCCTCGCCTCGCTGGGGCTGCCGAGGCGGCGGCGAGGCCGACTGACGTGGGAGCGCAGCGGCGGACGGCGGCGCGGCGCGGTAGGGGTCCCCGCCGCTGGTGGGTGCCAGGCGTAGCCCCGCACGAGAGCGCCGAGCCCGGCCCAGACCAGCCCGGACAGCTCATGCCTCGACGGATAAGGACCCTTCCGGCAACTACTTGGACGGCGTTACCAACTTCGGCCGTGTCAGCACACGGTTCTCGGCCTTCGGCCGTCCAAGTAGTTGCCGCTCGG
>JAJZWW010000060.1 GCA_021846485.1 Actinomycetes bacterium | reverse complement strand
CCTGCGACCTCCGGCCCAGGGGGCGGTGGCGTGACCGCCGTGGCGACCGAAGCCACCGGGACGCTCCCCCGCCCCACCGCCCAAGGCCGGGCCGCCTTCCGTCCCGTCGCCGCCCGAGGCGGCCGGGCCGCCCTGCCCGTCGTCGCCGTCGTCGCCGTCCAGCTGCTCTTCTTCCCCGTCCCGCCGGCCATCTGGGCCGAAGGGGCCGTCCTCGGGCTGCTCGGGTCCCTGATGGCCGTAGGGCTCGCCCTCGTCTTCCGGCTGAACCGGGTGGTGAACTTCGCCCAGGGGGACCTCGGGAGCGCACCGGCGGTGCTCGCCTACGGGCTGGTGGGCCTGTCCGGGGTCAACTACTTCCTGGGGCTCGCCACCGGCCTGGTCGCCGCCGTGGTGGTGACGAGCCTCGCCGAGGTGCTCGTGGTGCGCCGGTTCACCCGCTCACCCCGGCTCCTGCTCACCGTGGCCACCATCGGGATCTCCCAGGCGCTCACCGTGGGCGCCCTGCTCATCCCCCTGCTGTGGGGCTCGGCACAGCTCGGGACCGTCCGGGTCGGCTTCCCCTGGCACCTCTCGATCGCCGTCTCGCCCGTCGTCTTCGGCGCCGACGACGTCGTCGCCGTGGTCGTCTCCCTCGCCGCCCTGGTCGGGATCGCCGTGTGGTCCCGGGTGACCGAGCTCGGCATCGCCACGCGGGCGGTCGGCGACCGGCGTGACCGCGCCGCCATGCTCGGGGTCCCCGTCGTCCGGCTCCAGACCCTCACGTGGATCGTCGCCGGGGTCCTCTCCTTCCTCGCCGTGTTCCTGCGGGCCTGCATCGTCGGCCTCCCTCTCGACCCGACGTTCAGCCTGGTCTCCCTGGCCTCCGCCCTCGGCGCCCTCGCTCTCGGCGGGTTCACCGACCTCCCCCTGGTGGCCGCGGCCGCCGTCGCCCTCGGGGTGCTCGAGCAGGGTGTCGCCTGGGACCAGCCCGACCGCCCGACCCTGGTGCTCGCCGTCGTGGCGGCCGTCGTCGTCCTCGGCATGGTCGTCCGGGGCGTGAGCCCGCACCAGCGGCGACGCGAGTCGGCGCTGCCGGGGGCACTCGTGACCGTGGTCCCCGCCGTCCCCCGCGTCCTCCGCTCTCTCACCGAGGTCCGCCTGGCCACGGCGGTCGCGTGGCTCGTGCCGGCAGCGTTCGCTGCCACCCTGCCCCTGTGGTGCGGCCCCGGCCAGCTCCTCGAGCTCTCGACACTGCTGGCCCTCGGCCTGGTGGGGCTGTCCATCGTCGTGCTCACCGGGTGGGGCGGACAGGTGACGCTTGGGCAGATGTCCTTCGCCGCCACCGGCGGGGCGGTCGCCGCCCTCGCCCTCGGCGACTGGCACTGGGACCTCAGCCTCGCCCTCCTCGTTGCCGGCGTGGCCGGTGGCACGGTGGCCGCCGTCGTCGGGCTGCCGACGCTGCGCTTCGACGGCGTGTTCGTGGCGGTCACCACCTTGGTGTTCGCCCTCGCCGCCTCGGGGTACCTGCTCGACCGGGCCCAGTTCGGCTGGATCCCGCCCCACCAGCTGCCCGTGCCAGCGATCTTCGGCATCACCCTGGGCTCCCAGGCCAGCGTGTTCGCCATGTGCCTCGTCGTCACGGCGCTCGGCGTGGTTGCCGTCCGCGGCCTGCGCCACAGCCGCTCGGGGCGGGCGTGGCGGGCGGTGGGCACCAACGAGCGGGCGGCTGCCGGCTACGGCGTCGGCGCGGTCCGGGCGAAGCTCGGGGCGTTCTTCGTCTCGGGGTGCATCGCCGGGGTCGCCGGATGCCTGCTGGTGGTGGTCAACCAGCAGTACGTCGAGACGCCCTTCACCGTCCCCGAGAGCCTGCTCGTCCTCACCGCCACGGTGGTCGGTGGCGTGGGCTCGGTCGGCGGCGCCATCGCGGGGGCGGCGCTCCTCGAGGGGAGCGCGGTGTTCCTGCCCCCGGACTGGCAGCTCCTCCCGTCGGCCTTCGGCGTCCTCATCGTGCTCCTGGCCTTCCCCGGCGGGGCAGCCGGCGCGCTGGCACGGGGACGCGACCGGCTGCTCACGGTGGCGGCCCGCCGCCACGGCATCGCCCTCGAGGCGGCCGGCCCTCAGGATGCGACCGCCCTCGTCGGCCGACCTCCGGACCGCGACCGATCCCCGACGCCGGGGTTCGGCACGACCGCACACGACCCCACGACCCGCGCGCGCGAGCAGGGGGAACCGTGACGTCGGCCCCCGCTCCGGGCTGGCGGGCACGGCTGACCGGCGGCGCGCCGCTCTTCCCGCTGGTCGTCCTCGTCGTCCTCCAAGGCGCCGACCAGGCCCTCCAGAGCGCCATCGGCGTCCTCGTCCCCGAGCTGCGCGACGCCTTCGGGCTCTCTGACGCCGGCATCCTGGCGATCGTCGCTGCCTCCCTTGCCGCCGCCCTGCTCTGCACCGTCCCGGTGGCCTACTTCGCCGACCGGACGCGCCGGGTCACCCTGGCCCTGGCCGGTGCGGCCATCGGGTCGGCCTTCGCCATCGGCGTCTCGCTCGCCTGGACGACGATCTTCCTCGCCGTGATGCTCTGCGGGATGGCCATGGGCCAGGCGGTGATCTTCCCCACCCACAACTCGCTCATCGCCGACTTCTTCCCGGTGCGCGCCCGGACCCGGGTCTACTCGCTCCACCGGGCCGGTCTCTCGGTCGGCGCGGTGGTCGGCGTGCTCCTCGCCGCCGGGCTGGCCGACGCCTTCTCGTGGCGGGCCCCCTTCGTGGTCTTCGCCATCCCTGTCCTCGTCGTCGCCGCCATCGGCCTAAAGGTGCCGGAGCCGGCCCGGGGCCACTACGAGGCCCAGGCCCTCGCCGAGGAGGAGGCCGAGGAGGCGGCGCGTGCCGGCTCCGGAGCAGGGGCCGCCGGTAGCCTCGCCGCGGGGCCGGCGGCACCTCCGGCGGTGTCGACACCGGCGCCGGCGCCGGCGCCGGTGGAAGAGGAGCCCCCCTCGCTCGGCGAGGCGTGGCGCATGGTGTGGAAGATCGGCGTGCTGCGCCGGACGTTCGCCGCGCTCCCGTTCCTCGCTGCCGCCCTGGTCGGCTTCAGCTCGCTGGCGTCCCTGCAGTACCAGCAGACCTTCCACCTCGGCGTGCTCCAGCGGGGCCTCATCATCGCCCCCGTCCAGGTCTTCGACCTCGGCGGGCTGGTGCTCGGCGCGGCCATCGGGACGCGACTGGCCGCCCACAGCCGGCGGCTCGCCTTCCACCTGCTCGCCGTGTCGTCGTTCGCTGCCGCCGGCTTCGCCGTGCTGTTCGCGCTGGCCCCGAACGTGCCCGTGGCGTTCGTCGCCAACGGGGGCATCGACGCCGCCCTGGTCATCGTCGGTCCCGGGGTGCTCGCCTCGCTGTCCCTCGCCATCCCGGCCCGGGCCCGCTCCCTCGGCTTCTCCCTCGGGGCCCTCTTCGTCCTGCCGGGCCTCGTCGTCATCCCGATCGTCGGCGCGGTGGGCGACGCCGTCGGGCTTCGCTACGGGATGCTCGTCCTCGTCCCCGTCTTCGTCGTCGGCGGGCTCATCCTGGCGAGCGGGGGACACCTGGTCGAAGGGGACATCCGCAACGTGTGGACGTCGATGCGGGCTCGCAGCGAGATGGCCGCCCTCCGGCGCGAGGGAGCCCTCCCGCTCCTCGCCGTGCGCGACCTGTCGGTCGGCTACGACGGGGTCCGCGTGCTCGCCGGCGTCGACGTCGAGATCGCCGAGCGCGAGATCGTCGCCCTGCTCGGCACCAACGGCGCCGGCAAGTCGACCCTGCTACGGGCCATCGGCGGGGTCGCCGAGGCGGACGGCGGGGCCGTCGTCTTCGACGGGCGCGACATCACCCACGCCCCGCCCGACGAGATCGCTCGCTGCGGCATCGCCCAATTGCCCGGTGGCGAGGGCGTCTTCCCCGAGCTGACCGTGGAGGAGAACCTGCGCGCCGCCGCCTGGCAGGTCCGGGGACACCGGGGGGCGATCGAGGAGCATGTCCAGGCGGCCATCGACGCAGCCCCCCTGCTCGCCGGCCGGCGGCGCGAGCGCGCCGGGAACCTGTCTGGAGGCCAGCAACAGCAGCTGGCGCTGGCCATGGTCCTGCTCACTCGGCCGCGCCTCCTGCTCATCGACGAGCTGTCGCTCGGGCTCGCCCCGGTCGTCGTCGAGACGCTGCTCGAGTCGGTTCGGGCGCTGCGTGACGAGGGGACCGCCGTCCTGCTGGTGGAGCAGTCCGTCAACGTCGCCCTGTCGGTGGCCGACCGGGCGTACGTCCTCGACGGCGGAGCGGTGCGCTTCGCCGGCTCGTCGGCCGAGGTCGCCGCCCGGCCCGACCTCTTGTGGTCGATCTACCTGCGACGAGCCGTCCCGTCGGGGTCGGGGGCCGCGCCGGTGGCGGTGCGACCCGCCGTAGCCGACGCACCCGGGGAGGACGCGGGCGGACCGGGCGGCGCAGCCCCGGCGTTGTCGGTGCGCTCCGTCTCGGTGTCCTTCGGGGGGATCGCCGCTCTCGAGCAGGTCGACCTCGAGGTCGAGCCCGGCGAGATCGTGGGCGTGATCGGCCCGAACGGCGCCGGCAAGACCACGTTGTTCGACGTGGTGTCCGGGTTCGTCCGCCCGAGCTCGGGCCGCGTGCTCCTCGGCGGTGTCGACGTGACGGCGAAGAGCGCGCCGACGCGGGCGCGCCTGGGCCTCGGGCGGTCCTTCCAGGACTCGCGCCTCTTTAGCACCATGACCGTCGCCGAGACGCTGTCGGTCGCCTTCGAGCGCTTCGTCGACGTCGCCGACCCGCTCAACGCCGTCTTGCGCCTGCCGGCCCAGCAGCGCACCGAGGCGGCGGTCGCCGACCGGGCCGCCGAGCTCATCGACCGCTTCGGCCTCGGCCGCTTCGCGGACCGCCCGTTGGCCGCCCTCTCGACCGGCTCGCGCCGGTTGGTCGACCTGGCTGCCGTGGTCGCCCAGCAGCCCACCGTCGTCCTGCTCGACGAGCCGACCTCGGGCATCGCCCAGCGGGAGGTGGAGGCGATGAAGGAGCTGCTCGTCGCCGTGGCAGCAGAGCTCGCCGCGACGTTGGTCGTGGTCGAGCACGACATCGCCTTCGTCGCCGACCTGGCCGACCGCCTCGTCGCCCTCGACCAGGGCGAGGTGCTGGCCAGCGGCCTCCCCGACGAGGTGCTGGGTCGCCCCGACGTCGAGGCCGCCTTCCTCGGCACCTCGGCAGTCGTCCGGGCGCGCTCGGGGGCGATCGGCGCCCTGGCGGGAGCGGTGCCGGGGGAGGAAGGTCGTGAGCACAGTGGGCAGTGACCACGCAGCACCGGCACCGGCACCGGCACCCGGAGGGAGGGCTGGCGCGCGACCGTGGCCGCACGTCTCGCTCGTACGGCGGACGGGGCCGGCCGTGCTCGTCGTGCTGGCCCTCGTGGCCGCGGGCCTGGTGGCCACCGTCGGCCGGAGCTCGGCGCCAGCGGGCTCGGTGACGTCGGCCAACGGGGCAGGCGGGGTGCACGGCATCGCGCTCACCTACGCCAGGGCGAAGGCCGAGGGGCGGACCGCCGACTACCAGTGGGGCGCCGGCTGCGACACGGCGACGGGCCGGCTGCGCCTGCCGATGGCCGGCGGGTTCCCCTGCATCGCCCGGCAGGCCGGCTCGAACGGCGGCGCCACGTGGAGCGGGGTGACGGCCACGGCCATCACGGTTGCCCTCTACGAGCCCGCCCCCGGCGGCCTCACCACCGCCCTCGCAGGGGCCACCGACCCGCCTGCCGCCGTGCGCGCCACGGCCCGGGCGTTCGTCGCCATGCTGAACGCCATCGTGCCGCTCCACGGCCGCAAGGTCGTCCTCGTCCCGTACCAGGCCACCGGGGGTAGTAGCGACGCAGTCGCCGGCCGCGCCGATGCCATCACCGTCGCCCAGTCCCTCCACGCGTTCGCCTCCATCGGCGGCCCACAGCAGACCTCCGCCTACGAGGACGAGCTCGCCCGGCTGCACGTGCTGTGCGTCGGCTGCGGACTGTCGGTCCCCTACGCGGGCTACCGGCAGGACGCTCCGTACCTGTGGGGGGACTTGCCCACCCCCGACACGCTGCTCACCGACGCCCTCGACTTCGTCGTCGCCGACCTGGTCGGCAGGGACGCCACCTACGCCGGCGAGGCCGCCTTCCGCCACGAGAAGCGCCGGTTCGCCCTCGTCCACTACGACCAGAACCCGCCCCTCTACGGCGGGCTGACGAAGAAGCTCGACAAGGAGTTCGCGGCGACCAAGCTCCGCCTGGTCGACAACGAGAGCTACCTGCTCGACCTGCCGCAGCTGCCGTCCGAAGCCGCCACCATCGCCGCCCACCTGAAGGCGTCGGGCGCCACCACCGTCATCTTCGCCGGTGACCCGATCATGCCGATCTTCCTGACCAAGGCGGCGGCAGCCATCGGCTACTTCCCCGAGTGGGTCGTCACCGGCACGGTGCTGACCGACACCAGCACCCTCGGACGGCTCTACGACCCCCAGGAGTGGGCACACGCCTTCGGCATCTCGACGCTGCCCGTCCCCACCCCGGCGGCGCAGTCCATCGGGCGGTCGCTCTACCGGTGGTACTACGGGACCGAGCCGGCCGCCATCAAGACGGCGAGCCTGGTCCTCACTCCGGTCCTCCTTCTCTACACCGGGCTCGAGCTCGCCGGCCCGCGCCTCACCCCCGACAGCTTCCGGGCGGGCATGTTCGAGTACCCGCCGAGCGGGGGATCGCCGACCAACCCGCGCGTCGCCTACGGGAGCCAGGGTGCCCCACCCCTCCCCGCCTACACGACGCCGGCCGACTACACGGTCATCTGGTGGGACGCCAACGCGGTGGGCCCCGACGAGCAGGGTGCGGTCGGCCGCGGCCTCTTCCGCTATGTCGACGGCGGGCGCCGCTACCCGGCCGGCAAGCCGCCGCCGGCGCACCTCCCGCTGTTCTCGAAGGCGGGGACCGTGACCTCGTATGGGTCGGGGTCCGCACCAGGTGAGCGCGTCCCCGCCGCGCCGCCGTGGCCGGGGTCTCCCGCTGCGCTGAAGGCTGGCAGCTCGGCGGGTGGCGGCAGCACTGCCGGCACTGCCGGCGCTGCCGGCGCTGCCGGCGCTGCCGGGTAGGGCGGGCGGGCCCGCATCGGTCGGCGGCCGCTCCACGCCGACGAGAGGACGAGCGGCGCGCGGCAGGTGGCAGCACCCGCGCTCAGGCCCGGGAGCCCTCCGGACCGAGAGGCCCGGTCGAGTAGGATGCCGCTGCTGCTCGGGCGAGTGGCGGAATTGGCAGACGCGCAGGATTCAGGTTCCTGTGTCCGAAAGGACGTGGGGGTTCAAGTCCCCCCTCGCCCACTCCGAGGTGGACTTCCGTCCACCCGTTCGTGGCATTGGCCGGCGCCGGCACCCCGGCCGGTGCCGGCGACACGGATAGTCCGGAGGACTTCGGGAGCCGTCACGAGGGCGGGGATGCTACCCCTGACGCGGTGCTCGTCGTCGGGCCCGACCGAGGGCTCGGGTCGACGAGGCCGGACGCATCCGGCTCGGACGCGACGCGGTCCTGCGCGAGCTGCTCGGCTGGGAGCGCGGTGCCGTGGAGGCCCGCGTCGACGGTGGCTGGCTGGTGCTCCACCAGCCCGAAGCCCTGATCGGCACGACGCGGCGGCGCAACTCCTCCCTCGCCGCCTACAGCCGGGTTGGAGGTGGCATCGAGTGGATCTCGCTCACGCCGGCGCCACCTTCCGCACCCATCTCGAGCGCTTCGGCCGGGGCGCAGGTCCCGTGTGCGACCAGCTCCGCGAGCCCTGCATGGACCCGGGGACCCCCTGGCGAGCCGACGACGACACCCGCCGCCTGCGGCGGGACGACAGCTTCGTGTGCCGGTGCAGCTGTGCCAAGTGCCTGACGTCCTCGACAACCGGGCCCGTGCCACGAGAGGCCTTCGCCAGAAGTTCGCCGACGGCATCGGCGCACAGGATCGCGGGTTTCGTGAAACGCAACGCAAGAAGGCCGAGCTGGCGAGCTGCCTCGATGCGACGCGCCGAGTCGTCGATGCAGACCGTCGTCTCGGGACGCAGGTCGAAGCGCCCGCAGAGGAGGTGGAAGATCACCGGTTCCGGTTTCATGAAACCGGCCTCACCGGAGACGACGGCGCCGTCGAACCAGGTGATGAAGGAGAACCGCTCCCGGGCGACCGGGAACTTGTCGGCTGGCCAGTTCGAAAGCAGGTTCAAGGGAACTCCTGTCGAGCGGAGCTCGGTGAGGATCTCCACCGACGCCGCGATCGCACCTCCCCAGACCTCGGGGAACCGCTCGTCCCATGCCCGGATCAGCTCGGTGCGCTCGGTGCGCTCGGGGTGCTCGGCGATCAACTCGGCCACGCCTTCGGCCATCGGGCGGCCACGGTCGTGCTGCTCGTGCCACGCCTACGTGCAGACAGTCGCGAGGAACTCCTCAACCGCCTCCTCAGTCGGGAGCAGCTTCCGATAGAGGTAGCGATAGTCCACATCGATGAGCACCTCACCCAGATCGAAGACGATCGCCCTGATCTCGGGCCGCTCGCCACGCGAGTCGGCGCGGTGGGCGTCAGTCACGAACGCAGGCTGCTCGATAGAGGTCAAGGTCGTTCGTCGCATTCGCTTCCCGCACTCGCAAGCCAGCGCCCGGTCGACGGCCGATGCTCGGGCCGTGCCCGCCACCTGCTCACCCACCCGGCTGTTCGTCCTCGCCACAGCTCTCGGCGAGCGCCAGCACCCCGGTGACGTGGCTGGAGTCGTGGTTGAACGCGAACACCGACCCTGCGAGGTCCGCACCGTCCCGCGCCCCGTTCGCGCACAGGTCCCGGCTGCCGCGTACGCGGCGTCGACCGGGTCACAGGGGCTCGGCGGGTCCACCCCGCCCGATGGCACCGGCTGCGCGTACTCGGCGATGGTCGCCGGCTCGAACTGCATGGGTCCTTCGGTTATCTCTACGCGAGCGGCAAATCCGCTGGTAGAGCGGGTGACGGTCGCCGAGGCACGTGAGGCACGTTGCGGGTCGACCCGGGAGAGTCGAGCGGAGTGGGACCGGGACGGCGAGCCTCGCCCGGCAACTCAGGGCTGAGGCGCGCCCCGGTAGTCGACAACGGTGACGAGCCGGAACCACCGGCCGCGCAGTCCGACCCAACGGTTGGAGAACCACGTTCCCCACCCGACCGTGAAGCCGAGCCACCTTCGCCGCCATCGGCGCCCCAGGTCGGCATGACGAAGGGGTCGGCGCAAGAGTCGCTATGCCGACATCGGCACAGCGACTACAACCACAAGTCTCCGCGCGCGTGCCGAGCGCCTGTGGCGCAAGCTGGCAGGCGTCGGTGCCGTCTCTGCCATGGTCGACCTCGGTGTCCTCTGCGAGGACGACGGCCGGCGGGACGCGGCCGAGGGGTGGCATCGGAAGGCGGCAGACGCCGGCGATACCGACGCCGCGGCGCCTGTCCGCTCAGTCCCCGGCCGCATCGGGATCGGCGACCGGGAGACGTAGCCAGGAGAGCATCTGCCGCAGCTTGCCGTAGGCCTCGAGCCGGGCCGCGTCCGAGCCCGCCGCCTCGGCCTGCTCGATCAGGGCCCCCAGCCGATGCACCATCGACGGGCCCAGCTCGAGCAGCCCCCCGCTCCCGGCCGAAGCCCGCCTGGCCAGCACGTAGCGGGCGGTGGCACCCTCGGGCACGTCGACGGCGGTGGACAGATTGCCGATCGTGGCCATCGGGTCCACGTGCGTGAAGAGCGCGACATCGGCCTTGAAGTTGGCGTCGGGGTCGTCGTCGGCGCCACGAGCGGGTCCACGCCACCTGGCCCGGCAGCGCCCGGCTCAGTCGAAGGCGGCGGCGAACGCCGCCTCGAGCGGCTCGGGCTCGGCCAGCACGTCGGCCGGCTCGATCGCCCCTGGCCCGGGCGCCAGGTCACCGCGCCCGGCCCGCACGAGGAGGGCGGCCGTGGCAGCGGCGGCGAGGAGGAACCCGGCGCTCACGGTGAAACCGACCGTGTAGCCGTGCACCTGCGCCACCCGGGCCACGCCCGGGAGGGTGCGATGGCCCACCACGAAGGCCACGGTGGCGCTGGTCGCCACCGTGTTGAGCAGCGCGGTCCCGAGCGTGCTGCCCACCTGCTGCGTGGTGTTGACGAGGGCGCTCGCCACCCCGGCGTCGGCGGGGTCGACCCCGACGAGCGCCGTCGAGCTCATGGGCACGAAGGTGGTCCCCATGCCCAGGGCGGCGATCAGCTCGGCGGGCAGCACGTGGACGAGGTAGGCGCTCCCGACTCCGAGCCGCGTGAACCAGACCATGCCGGCCAGGGCGACCACGAGCCCGGTGACCATCAGGGCTCGGGGCCCGACCCGGGGGAGCAGGCGGCTCGACACGGTGGCACCGGTGATGATGCCCAGGGAGAACGGCAGGAAGGCGAAGCCGGTGCGGATCGCCGAGTAGTGCAGCGTCCCCTGGAAGTAGTAGGTGAGGAACAGGAAGGTGCCGAGCATGGCACAGCCCACGAAGAGCGAGGCCAGGAACGACCCGCCCCGGTTGCGCTCCAGCACCACCCGGACGGGCAACAACGGGTTTGCCGAGCGCAGCTCGACGGCCACGAAGGCAACAAGGCCGACCACTGCCGCGGCGAGCAGCGCCAGGGTGATCGGCGCCGTCCACCCGTCCGTGCCCGCGGTGGTGAACCCGTAGACGAGGACGAAGAGGGCTCCGGTGACGGTGGCGGCACCGGCCACGTCGTAACCCCGACCGCTCCCGCCGCGGCTCTCGGCCACGACACGGCGGGCCGCCACAGCCGTCACGAGGGCGATCGGCGCGTTGATGAGCAGCGTCCACCGCCACGAGGCGAACTGGGTGAGCCCGCCCCCGAGGACGAGGCCGATGGCGGCACCGCTGCCGGCCACGGCCCCGTAGACGCCGAAGGCCCGGGCCCGTTCGCGCGGCTCGGTGAAGGTGGTAGTGAGCAGCGACAGGGCGGAGGGCGCCATGACGGCGGCGAAGGCCCCTTGCAGCGCGCGGGCAGCGAACAGCATGGCCGCGCTCTGGGCGAGACCGCCGAGGGCGGAGGCGGCGGCAAAGCCGAGCAAGCCGGCGACAAAGGTGCGGCGGCGGCCCAGGTAGTCGGCGATCCGGCCGCCGAGCAGCAGCAGCGTGCCGAACGACAGCGTGTAGGCGGTCATCACCCACTGCCGGTCGGCCGCCGAGATGTGCAGCGCGTGCTGGGCCGACGGCAGGGCGACGATGACCACCGAGGCGTCCAGCACGATCATGAGCTGGGCCAGGGCGATCACCACCAAGGCCCACGCGCGCCTCCGGGACGCGTCGGGGTGGGTGGTGGCTGCCGGGCCCGCAGGGGATGTCGTCGTCATGGTCGCCTCCATGGGGATGCTGGAGTAGGATGTGGAGCGATGGTTCCGCTTCGGCGACCACTATACGGAACCTGCGTTCCGTTTGTCAACGGGGGTGCCGGCGCGCCTGCCCCCGCCGCCTGCCCGGAGCGACCTTGACGGCCCGGCGAAGCGCGAGGGGCACCCTTGCCGGCGACGCCGAGGAGCCCCCGGCGGCGCCGGTTCCCGAACAGGCCACCCGGCCGCTGCGGGCCGACGCCGCCCGAAACCGGCAGCGGATCCTCGAGGCGGCCGAGGAGGTCTTCGCCCGGGACGGCATCGCCGTCCCGATCGACACGGTCGCCGAGCGCGCCGGGGTCGGCGTAGGCACCCTCTACCGCCACTTCCCGACCAAGGAGGCGCTCTTCGAAGCGGTGGTGCTCCGCCGCCTCGACGAGCTGCTCGCCGCCGTCGCCGAGCCTGCCGACGACGCCACGGCCTCGTTCTTCGCCTTCCTCGAGCAGATGGGCGAGCAGGTGGCGCTGAAGCACGACCTCTTCGACGCCCTGGCCGAGGCCGGGGTCGACCTCGAGGCTCGATGCGCCGCCAAGGTCGGCACGCTGAAGGAGGAGGTCCGCGCCCTCCACGGGCGGGCGGTGGCCCACGGGGGGGTCCGCGCCGACATCACCGCAGACGAGGTGATGGGCCTGGTGATCGGGGCCTGCTCCCACGCTCAGGCGCCCGGGGCCGTTGACGACTCCACCCGCCGCATGGTGCGCGTCGTCTGCGACGGGCTCCGCACCGACCGCTGAGGGCGTCGGTCAGCGAGAGGGCGGCGGTCAGCTCGAGGGTGCGTCGACCGGCGTGCGCGGCGGCCGGCGCAGGCGACCCGGCCCGGGGGTCGGCCCGGCCACCGGCCCGGGGGT
>JAJZWW010000059.1 GCA_021846485.1 Actinomycetes bacterium | reverse complement strand
GTTCCTCCCCCCGCCGCCACCCCCCCCGCCCCCCGGGGCCGACCGGAAGGCCGCCGGCCGCCTCGACTGGTGGGCGGCCGCGGCGGCCGGGCCGCTCGGGCTCGCCGGGCTGCTGCACGTGGTCTGCATGTTCTTCCCCCAGGCGCGCGGGCTGGGCCCGATGTCGGCTACGACGTCGACGGTGGTCTCCCAGGCCGTGCTCGCCGCCGGCTGGGTGGTCGCCGCCGGCCTCGCGGTGCCGGCCCGGACCAGGCTGGCCGGCGGCGCCCTGGCCACCGGGCTCGCCCTCGCCGAGCTCGGGCTGGTCGTCGTCGCCGTCGGCGGGGTGTCCGAGTTACCCGGGCCGGGACTGCTGCTGCTGGCCGCCGGATGGGTCGCGGGTGCCGCGGGAGCGGTGGTCGCGCTCCTCGTCTCGGCATCGCCGCCGGGCCGGCCCGTCCTGCGGGCACATCCCGCCAACCTGGTGCTGGCGACCGCGACGGTGGCGGTCGTGCTCGGCGTGGCCCTGGTGCCTGCCTGGGACCGCTACCAGGTCGTCTTCCGGGCGTTCGGCCGGACCCAGTTCCTCGACGAGCCGGTGGCGTTCACCGGGCCGGTGGCCGTGGTCGCCGGGACGCTCGTCGCCGCGGTGGCGTGGGCGGTGGTGCCGATCGTGGCCGCCGCCTGGCGCCCAGCCCGCCTCGGCGTCCTGGCCGGGGCCGGGGTGCTCGTCGCGGTCGCCAGCCAGGTGTCCTCCGCGGTGGTCGGCCTCGACCCCCCCCACCTCGCCGACAGCCTGTTCGGGGCGGCGTCGGTCAACCGCCTCGGCATCGCGGTGACCGGGGCCTACCTGCGACCGTGGTACGACGTCGAGGTGGTCGCCGGGGTGGCCCTGGCCGTCCTGCTGGTCGCCCGGTGGTGGGTCCCCGAGCGCGCCGGAGCCGAGACGGCCCTCCCGGGCGTGGAGGGCGGAGCCTGGGGGGACGCTCCGGAGAGCAGGATGGAGGCGCCTACGGGGTGGCCCGCCCACCCCGGCGCTCCGGCCGACGACCGGCTGTGGGCCCGGCCCGAGCACGGACACGGGCCCGAGCACGGACACGGGCACGGACGGGAGCAGGGAGCGAGAACCGGCGGAGAGGCGGCGGCTGGCACCGGCGGTGACTACCAGCCCTCCTGGGCGCCCCCCGGACGAGGGCCTCGCTAGCTAGTGGTCCGCTTCGGGCTGCTCGGCACCGGCCACTGGGCGGCGACGGTCCACGGCCCCGGCCTGGCGTCCCACCCCGGGGTCGAGCTGGTGGCCGTCTGGGGGCGCGACGCCGGGCGGGCGGCCTCACTTGCGGGGGAGCTCCGCTGCCGGGCGACGACCGATCTCGTCGCGCTACTGAGCGACGTCGACGCGGTCTCCGTCGCCCTGCCGCCCGACGTGCAGGCGAGGGTAGCCGAGAGCGCGGCCGCCGCCGGGCGTCACCTACTGCTCGACAAGCCCGTAGCCCTCGACGTCCCCGCCGCCGAGTCGGTGGCCGCTGCGGCACGGTCCGCCGGCGTAGCGTCGGTGGTCTTCTTCACGGCCCGCTTCAGCCCGGGCCTCGCGCCTTGGTGGGACCAGCTCTCCCGGGGAGGCTGGGGGGTGGCCACGTACGTGGAGATGGGCTCGATCTTCACCCCGGGGAGCCCCTACGCCGGATCTCGGTGGCGGCGCGAGCGCGGGGCGCTGTGGGACGTCGGGCCCCATGCGCTGGCGACGCTCGAACCGGCCCTCGGCCCGGTCGAGACGGTGAGCGCGGTGCGCGGCCCGGGTGACGCGGTGGTGGTGAGCACTGGACATCGGGGCGGGGGCGCCGGCGCCCTGCTGCTCGCCCTCGACGCCCCGCCGGCCGCCCGGGAGAGCCGGGCGACCTTCTACGGGGAGCGCGGCGTGCTGCACCGCCCCGGGGACCCGACGGGTGTCGACGACGCCTACCGCCACGCCCTCGACGACCTGCTGGCGGCGATCGCCGAGGGCCGGACCGACCACCCCTGCGACGTCGGCTTCGGCGTCGAGGTGGTGCGGGTGCTCGCCGCGGCCCAGCAGGCGGCCGCAGAACCCGTCGCCGCGGACGGTCCCTGACCGGGAACTGGGGCCGTCCGCAGCGGCCCCGGCCAAGGGGACGCCGGCCGGCTGGCCTCTAGGGGGTCGCTCGGGACAGCCCGGAGCCGTCCGCGGCCGCCTCCCTCGAGCGGTCGAGCGTACGGGCCACCGCGAGCGTGTCCGCCAGGGGGTGCAGGGGCTCCTCCCGTCCCGCCACCACCTCGGCGAACTGCTCGACCATCAGCCGGTAGAGCTCGCCGCCGCCGCCCTGGCGCTCCTCGACGCGGCCGTCGGAGTGCCGCCACCGATAGGAGGTGTCCTCCGGCCCCGGGGTGTGGGCCCGTTCGCAGGAGACCGCCGCGTCGGCGCCGACCAGCTCGAGCACCTGGCGCTCGGCCGCGTCGAAGGAGCACTCGAAGCTGGCGAGCAACCCGCCGGCGAACCCGAGCAGCCCGGCGAAGGACACGTCGACGGCTACAGCGTGCGGGTCACGCCCGGCGGCCGGGTCGGTGCCAGGGACCTCACGGGCGGCCACCCACTCCGGCTCCCCGCCGGCGAAGGACAGGACCGGGGCGAGGCAGTAGATCCCGAGGTCGGCGAGCGCTCCCCCGCCCATCGCCGGGTCCCAGCGATGGTTGCCGGGGCGGTCCATCCTTCCGGTGAAAGCGGTGCGGGCGAAGCGAGCCGGGCCGACCTCCCGGCTGGCCGCGGCGATCGCCTGGCTGCGGGGGTGGTGGGGCGTCATGTAGGCCTCGAGCAGCACCCGGCCGGCGGCCTCGGCGGCAGCTGCCATCGCCGCGGCGTCGGAGGCGGTGAGTGCCAGTGGCTTCTCGCACAGCACGTGCTTGCCGGCGCCGAGGGCGGCTTCCACCCAGGGCCGGTGGAGGCTGTTGGGCAGCGGCACGTACACCGCCTCGACCTCGTCGTCTGCGAGCACGGCCTCGTAGCTGCGGTACCAGCGCACCTCGGGCCCGACGCCCGCCTGGGCGCGACCTGCCGGCGCGTCGGCCGAACGGCTGCCGACGGCCACCACCGCCGCGCTCGGTGAGGCGGCGAGGGCGGGCAGGACCGCCAGCCGGGCGATCGCCGCGGTCGGGGCGATCACCCCCCAGCGCAAAGGTGCCACCGCGGTCACCGCCCCGCTCCGGGAAGCTCGACGGCCACTCCCCCCGCCCCGAGGGAGCGCTTGGCGGCGTCGAGTACCGCGACGACTCTGCGCACCGACGGCGCGGTCACTGCCAGCGGCTCGCCGAGCAGGAGGTGGTCGGCGAGGTTCGCGTGGAAGGCGAACTCCGCCGGCGGGGGCAGCGCCACCCGTTCCTCGGTGAGGCCGAGGCGGCTGGTGTAGGTGACGAGGGTCAGCTCCGCCGGCGCCTCGGCGTGGTGGGCGGGGTGGGCGCGGTAGCCGATCCCCGGCTCGATCGACTCGAAGGTGACCGACCGGTAGTGGCCGGCCAGCGTCCCCCGGGTGCCCTGCAGGTACAGCTTGGGGCGGCGGACGGCGGCCACGTCGCTGTGGACGAACTCCGCCTCCCGGCCGTCCGCCCAGCCGAGGCGTACCCGGACCTGGTCCTCGTTGGTCACGTCGCGCCACACCCGTTTGTGACCGCTGGCACTGACCGACACGGGGTCGTCCCCCATGAGCAGCAGGGTCCAGTCGAGGTAGTGCGCGCCCCAGTCGTAGATCGCGCCGCCCGAGATGCTCACCTCGGAGTGCCACGCCCGGCAGGGGTGCTCGAAGCCGCCGACGAAGGTCTCCATGTTGAACAGCTCGCCCATGCGTCCGGACTCCACCACCGAGCGGGCCGCGACGAAGTCGGGGTCCCAGCGGCGGTTCTGGTGCACGGTCAGGGCCACTCCGTGGCCGGCGGCGAGCTCGATCAGGCAGTCGGCCTGCGCGGGGGTGAAGCACAGAGGCTTCTCGCACACGACGTGCTTGCCCGCCCGGATCAGCGCCTCCGCCAGCTCCGGGTGGGTGGAGGGTGGGGTGGCGACGATCGCGACGTGCACGTCGGGGTCGGCTCCGAGCTCGCCCGGAGTGGAGTAGGCGGCGACTCCCGGGTGCTCCTTGGCGGCCGCTTGGAGCCGCTCGGGGGAGGAATCACAGACCGCCACCAGCTGGAGCCCGTCGGTGGCCGCGGCAGCAAGTGCGTGGTGCAGGCCCATGCCGCCGAGCGGGCCGTAGCCGACGATGGCGACGCCGAGCAGCCCGCCGGGCTCGGCTCTCCCGGCGAGCAGGCGCCGCAGGAGGCTCCTCAACTCCGGGGTGCGCAGGCTCGGCTCGTCGCCGAGGGCGCAGGTGACCACCTGACCGGCCCCCACCCCGCGGCGGGTGAGCACCGGTCGGTCGGTGTAGCCGACGTTGATCGTGGCGAGGACGTCGTCGCCGCCGCTCGGGGAGAGGGGGGAGAACGCCCCGAGCACCGCCCACTCCCCGGGCAGGCGGGCCGACCAGGGCCGAGCGGCTTCGGAGAGGGTCACGAACCACTCCCCAGCAGGGAGGTCGCCGGCTCCGGGCGGGCCGCCCAGACGCAGCACGGTCCCGCCGGCTCCGGCCACGCGGTCCGCCCAGCGTTGCATGTCAGGGGAAAGAGCGACCGCGTCGACGACCACCGCGGTGGCGCCGTCGGGGCCGTCGGGAGCCGACAGGGGGACCACGCAGGTGGCGGGGGCCTCCACGAGGAGACCGGCGAGGGCCTCGAGTCGGGAGCGACCCTCCTCGTCGGTGAGCAGCGCTGCGGAGGTGGTGGGCGGCACGGAGGAACAGTCTGCCCCCCCTGGAGGTGTTGACCAACCCGAACGGGTGGAGTCCCCGGGACCTCCGAGACCTCTCCGAGCAAATCCTGAGGACTCTCTCAGCAGGCACTCAGGCGGATGGGCATGACTGGTACCAAGCTGGGAGGAGGAACCCCCGGCACCGAGGAGTGGTCAGCGATGGCAGACGACGAGATCCGCAAGGACCAAGGCTGGGCCGACCCCGCCGGCAGCCCCCCCCAGGAGCCGGGTGGACCGTCGGGCTGGCAGGACCACCCTCCTGCCGGCTCGGGACCCGGAGCCACCCCCGGCCAGCCCGGCGGGGTCGGATCCCCCCACGGCGGGAGCGGGCAGCACGGGCCATGGGGAGCCCCGCCCCCGGGGCCGTGGCCACCGCCGCCGGACTGGCACCAGGGGGCCGGACAGCCCCGGCCGCCAGCTGAGGGTTGGGGGCAGCCCGGCCCGTGGTCCCCGCCATGGTCGGCGGGACCCTGGGGCTACCCTGCCTACGGGCACGGCGGTGGCGGAGGATGGGGCGGCTACGGCCCCGGGCAACCTGGCGCAGGTCCCGGACCGGAGGGCCACCGGCGGCGCCGGCGCGGCGCGCTGATCGCCCTCCTCGCCGCAGGAGCCCTGATCGTCGGTGGCGCCGGCGTCGGCATCGGCGCCGGTCTCGGGGGTCCTTCCAACGCCTCCGCCAGCGCCCCGTCGAGCGGCTCGAGCGGGAGTAGCGGGTCGGGGTCGATCGGCTCGGGCATCCCCGGCTTCCCGCAGACCTCCCCGGGCGGCGGCTCGGTGTCCACCTCGTCGGGCAGCCCCTCGGACGTGACGGCGATCGCCAAGCGCGTCGACCCCGGCCTGGTGGACATCAACACCCAGCTGTCCTACCAGAGCGAGGAGGCGGCGGGTACCGGCATGGTGCTCACCTCCCGCGGCGAGGTGCTCACCAACAACCACGTGATCCAGGGGGCCACCGCCATCTCGGTGACCGACATCGGCAACGGCCGCACTTACCGGGCGAAGGTCGTCGGCTACGACCGCACCGACGACATCGCGGTGCTGCAGCTAGAGCACGCATCGGGGCTGTCCACCGTGAAGCTCGGCAACTCCGCTCGTCTCCGCAAGGGCGAGCCGATCGTCGGTATCGGCAACGCCGGGGGGGCCGGCGGGGCGCCGAGCGTGGCCGGGGGGTCGATCGTCGCCCTCAACCAGTCGATCACCGCCTCGGACGCCGGCAGCGGCACCACCGAGACGCTCCACGGCCTGATCGAGACCAACGCCGACATCCGGCCCGGCGATTCCGGAGGCCCGCTGGTCACCGCGAGCGGCAGAGTGGTCGGGGTCGACACGGCGGCGTCGACCAACGGGTCGTTCACCTTCCAGACACCGTCCAATTCGGCCACCGAGGGCTTCTCCATCCCGATCGGCCGGGCGGTCAGGCTGGCCCGCCAGATCGAGGCGGGGCGCTCGTCGAGCGACGTGCACATCGGCTCCACGCCGTTCCTCGGCGTGGAGGTCACCAAGCCCGACCAGCTCTACGGCGCCTCGGGGAGCGGGGCGGGCTTCGGCGGCTTCGGCGGCTTCGGCACCTCGGGCAACTCCGGCACCCCGTCCACCCCGCCGACGTCGTCGGGGGCAGCCATCGCCGGGGTCCTGCCGGGCACTGCGGCGGCTTCCTCCGGCCTGAGCCAGGGGGACATCATCACGAGCATCGACGGCCACTCGGTCGGCTCGCCTGCGGGCCTCACCCAGCAGATCCTGCAGCTGCACGTCGGCCAGCAGATCTCGCTCGGCTACGTGAAGCCCGACGGTGCCCGGTCCTCGACCAGCCTGGTGCTGCGGGCCGGTCCGCCGCAGTGAGGACCCGCCCTACCGAGGATCCCCCACCAACTCTTCCGGGGCCGGCCAGGAGGCCGGCCCCGGAGCGTGCCCTGCGGTGATGCGCCAGACTGTCGAGGTGGCCCACAACGTCCTCGGAGGCGAGCTCGAGCCGTGTGGCACGAAGCCGCTCACCGGCTTCTACCGGGACGGTTGCTGCACCACGGGGCCCGAGGACGTGGGAAGGCACACGATCTGCGCGGTGGTCACCGCCCAGTTCCTCGAGCACCAACGGACGATCGGCAACGACCTGTCCACCCCGGTGCCCCTCTGGGGCTTCCCCGGCCTGGTGCCGGGGGACCGGTGGTGCGTGACTGCAGCCAACTGGCTACGGGCCTACCGAGACGGGGCGGCCTGCTACGTGGTCCTCGCCTCCACCGAGGAGCGGACCTTGGAGGTGGTCCCCCTCGAGGCCCTCCGCGAGATGGCAGTCGACGTCCCTCCCGGCCCGTCCGGCTGGTGAGGGACCACGCGCCTCGACGCGCGCGGCGGTGGCCGCCGGGTGGGAAACACTGGGGCCGATGGCCGACGCCGGCGGGACCCCGCGGAGCACCTCTTCCCCGCCTAGGCCCCGCTGGCTACTGCTGGTCTACCGCATCCCGAGCGAGCCGTCCGGGCTCCGGGCGGGGGCGTGGAGGCGTTGGAGGCCTACGCCGCCCATGTCTACGAGCGGGAGACGGGCGTCTAGACGCCCCCCGGTGCTACGCCCCATCGCTGACTACGCTCGGACGAAACGAGCAGGTTCCTTCGAGGTGGTCCGAGCATGGCGTTCGTCGGCGATCAGCTGATCGGTCAGGTTGGTCAGGTCACCATGCGGATCGCCGGCATAGGACGGCCTGGCGAGGTCCAGCTGCCCATGCGCGGGGGCTCGGAGTCGTTCATCGCCTACGGCGACGAGGTGATCGAGCGGGGCGCTCAAGTCCTGGTGGTGGGGGCCCGCCCAGGCAGGGTGGTCGAAGTGACCCGATTCTCCAGCTGAGCCGTCCATCTGGCTGGCTGGCAGCTCGGCCGGCCTCGAAGAAAGGTTCGACATGTTCGGTTGGCACGTACCGCGGCCTTACGAGACGATGCTCGTCAGCGGGGGCAAACGTTCCAGTCTGCCCTTCAAGATCGTCACCGGCCACGGCGCCTTCGTCATGCCGTTCCGCTCCCGGGTCAGTTACCTCACCCTCTCCCTGCAGGAGGCCGAGGTGGCCGAGGAGTGCGTCACCAAACAGGGCATCGCGGTCAACGTCAGGGCGGTGATCGCCTTCAAGGTCGGGTCCGATCCGGAGGGCATCGCCAACGCGGCCCAGCGGTTCCTGGGCAACGAGGACAAGATGAGCGTGCTCACCGGACGGATCTTCGCCGGGCACCTCCGCTCGATCATCGGGTCCATGACCGTCGAGGAGATCATCCGGGAGCGCCAGCGCCTCGCCGAGGAGGCACTCGAGGCGTCGAAGATCGAGATGTCCAAGATCGGGCTGGTGGTCGACGCCCTCCAGATCGAGAGCATCGACGACCTGGGCTCGGGGTACATCAAGGCCCTGGCGGCGCCGCACATCGCCGGGGTCCAGCGAGCAGCACGGGTCGCCCAAGCGGAGGCCGACCAGGCCTCGGCGGAGGCCGAGCAGGCCTCGCAGCGCAACCAGGCCGAGTACGAGCGTCAGACGGCGGTCGCCCGGGCGGGGTTCAAGGCGGAGACCGACCGGGCGCAGGCCACGGCCGCCCAGTCGGGCCCACTCGCGGAGGCGCAGGCCGCCCAGGAGGTGCTCGAGGCCCAGACCGCGCTGGCCGAGCGCAATGCCGAGCTCCGCCAGGAGCAGCTGATCGCCGAGGTGGTCCGTCCGGCCCAGGCCGAGGCCGAGCGCATCCGGACCCTGGCCCTGGCCGAGTCCGAGCGCCTGCGGCGCCTGGCCGAGGCTGGCGCGGCCAACGACCGCGTGGCGCTGGACCAGCAGCTCATCGCCCAGCTCCCCGAGATGCTCCGAGCGGTTGCCGACAGCCTGCAGCACGCCAACCTGACGATCCTCGGCGGCAGCGACGGGCTCGGCGAGATGGTCTCCGGGTTGGCTGCCCAGGGACTCAACCTCTACGAAGCGCTGCGGGGGTCGCTCGGCCAGCCGGACCCCGCCTCCGCTCCAAGCCGCCCGCGGGCGGAGCCCGACGAGCCCACCCCGCCGGCTCTCACCGCAGGGGATGAGCCCATTGCCCGGGACCGACCCCAGTACTCCGGGGAGGAGCTCGCCGGACGCCCTGCAAGGGGGCAGAGCGGCGCGGCGGCACGCCAGCCCGAGGTGGACTAGCATCCGCCGGTGCCCTTGCGGCTCGTGCAAGGACCTGTGGTGCAGTTAGGAGTGCACGCCGCCCTGTCAAGGCGGAGGTCGCGGGTTCAAATCCCGTCAGGTCCGCGGTCGGATAGCTCAGCTGGTAGAGCGCGCGCCTGAAAAGCGCGAGGTCACCGGATCGACGCCGGTTCCGACCACGGAGAAAGGCCCTGGTCACAGGGCCTTTCTTGCTGTCCGGGCGCCGCTCGCAGCGGCGCCGACGGGCCGTCGTGCCACACGCGTGCCACACCGGTCCGAACGCCCTCCGTCGACCGGCCTCGACCGGTGACGACCGTTCAGGACCGGCGCTCACCCTCGGTGGTGGTCGGCGGCCGGTCCGAGCGCCCGTGGGGCGCGCCCGTCAAGCCTGCGGCCTCCGCCATTCGGGCGAGACGCTCGGCGATGACGACGTCGCGGGCGAGCGATGCGTGCTGGTAGACCATCGCCGCCTGCGGGCTGGCGTGACCGAGGCGGGCCATCAGCTCCTTGGTGGTGGCGCCGGTCTGCGCCGCCAGCGTTCCCGCGGCATGACGGAGGTCGTGAAAACGCAAGCCGTCGAGCCCCGCCCGGCGGGTGGCGGGCAGCCAGATCCGGTCCCGGAAATTGCTGGCCTCGATCGGCACCCCGGTCGCAGAGGTGAACACGAAGGCGTCCTCCCCCCGCTCGGTGAAGCACCGGAGGTGGCGGTCCAACTCGGCGGTGACCGGTGCGGGCAGGGCGACCAGTCGACGCCCAGCTCGGCTCTTCGGGGCCCCCTCGATGACCTCTCCCGAGGCGAGGCGCAGCCGCTTCCGCCGGACGGCGACGACGCCAGCAGCGAGGTCGACGTCGCCTCGGCGAAGCGCGAACAGCTCGCCGCGCCTCAGGCCGCCGAGGCCGGCGACGAGCACCATCGCCCGGTAGCGGTCCGGGACGGCATCGGCCAGACGGTGCAACTCCTCCATGGTCGCGAACCGTTGCTCGGGGTGGTGCTCGGCTCCCCCACGCTCGATCCGACACGGGTTCTTCGCGATCCGGTCGTCGTCGACGGCCTGGCGCATGATCTGGCGGAGCCGGACGTAGGCCTTGGCGGAGACCGATGGGCCCTTGGCTTCGCGCAGCGCGGCATACCAGGCTCGGACCAGCTCGGGGGTGACCTCCCCCAGCGACCGCGCTGCGAGCGCAGGCACGCCCGGGGAGATGGCCGGCAGGATGTGCAAGCGAAGTTGCGCGGCGTAGATCTCCCGCGTCCGCGGAGCGAGATCGACACGAGAGCCGAGCCAGTCGATGGCGTACTCCCCCAGGGTGACCGTGGCCGCCCGGGGATCGACCCACAGCCCTCGGTGCTGGTCGGACTCGGCCGCCGACAGCCAGGCGGCCGCGTCGCCCTTGGTAGCGAAGGTCTGTGGCGCGGGCACCATCCGTCCGTCGGGACTGCGGTAGCGGGCCTGCCACCGCCCCGACGGCAGTCGCCGCAGTGCGCCGAACATCCTCTTGCCCGCCATCGCCTACCTCCGCGACTTCGCCGTAACGATCTGGAGGCAGGGCTGCTCAGCTTGCGAGATGGCGCCTGCGATCTCGCCGCGCTTGCGAGCGCGGCGACCTCATTCTGGCTCACCGGGGAGACCACAGCGGCTCAGGCACCCCCGGCCGCTCTGGATCTGGTCGCCGGCAGGGTCAGGTCACGAGTGGCGGGGCGGCGGGAGGCGTCGACCCACGTCTCGACTTCTGCGATGTCGAAGCGCACCAGTCCCCCGAGCTTCACAAATGGAATGCGCCGCTCGGCCACGAGACGCCGCAGGTGTCGGACGCTCGTGCCGAGACGCTCGGCGAGCTGGTCGATGCTGACCAGATGGGTGACGCGGATCTCGGCCATGGGTCTCCTTCTGCTCTCACCTACAGTCCGGCCGGGCGCCAGCGCGAGCGTGAGGGCCCGTGTGGCCCGGCGGGGAGCCGGCTTGGCACCTGCCCCACCGGGTAGCCGCCGAGCGGTCCACGCTATGGGTCACACCCTCACAACCACCTCGATCGTCACGTAAAGCCAGCGCTTGTCGCGACACGGCCGGCTGGCAAGAGTCCGGGCAGCCGACCGGACGCCGCTCTACCCGAGGATTGACGTCGATCCGCTTGCGGAGGCGTAAGCCATCAACCGGCTCGTCAGCACCAGCTCGATGTGTCCATGTGCAGCCACATCACCTCTTCCAACCCATTACTTGCTTTTCTCGACGGTCGTCTGACCAAGACTGACCGCTATTGTCCTTCACTTACCGCTCACCAATTTGCTGCTTCACAGGGCCACCTACTCCTGATACAACAAGGCAATAGCTCAAACACGGTTTCAACCTTTCGGTTGTTGCCGGGGCCGGCGCTCGTCGGGAGGAGGTGGCAGGTCTGGTGGCTTGGATGCGCATGATGGGGGCGGAGTCGGTGGCCTATCACCGTGCGACGGTGCTCGAGCGCGGGGATGACTTCCCGGGCCAGGCGCTCGCCTACTACGCCTCCCGAGGTGAGACGCCACTGGTCTGGGGCGGCGACGGCGCAGCCCGCCTCGGCCTATCAGGGGCGGTCTCCGCCGACGAGTACGAGGCGGTCTTCGGGCCCGGCGGGGCGCGTCATCCGCTGTCCGGCGAGCGGCTGGTCGTGTCGCGCCGGCCGGGTATGGAGCTGGTGATCTCGGCGCACAAGTCGGTGGCGGAGTTGGGGGTTATCGGCCGGCCGGAGGACATGCATCGGATCATGGACGCGGAGCGTGACGCGACCCTCGCCTACCTCGAAACGGTCAGCAGAACAGGTGGCGGCCGGCGCGGCCGGGCGGCTGTCCCGACCGCAACATCGGGCCTGGTTTACGCGGTCACCCGGCACGCGACCTCGCGTGCGGGGGATCCGTGCCCGCACGATCATGTGCTGGTCGCCAACGTGGTCGAGATGCTCGACGAGCATGGTGGTTGGAAGGCCGCGACCACCGCCCTGTGGCGCGAGCACCTCCACGCCGCGACCCAGGTCGGCAGGGTCGCCGCAGCCCACCGGGCCGTGCAACTCGGCTACGGGATCGCCGCCGACAGCGGCCCGTCGGGACGCCTGCGGCACTGGCGGATCGCCGGCATTCCCGACGATATCCTCGACCTGCACTCGAAGCGTGCCGCGGAGATCACCGCCGCGGTCGAGGAGCGAGGGACCGACAGCTACCGGGCTCGTGGTGTGGCGGCCCGGACCACCCGGACCGCGAAGCGCCATGTCCCGGAGGGGGAGTTGATAGCCCGCTGGCGGGCGGAGCTGGCGTCGATCGGCTGGACCCCGGATCGCCTCACGGCGTCGATCGAGAGCGCTTCGCAGTCCCGGATCGCCGGCGAGCCGAGCCTCAAAGAGGTGCACCGGGTCCTCGGTGTGCTGCTGGCTGATGACGGTGCGC
>JAJZWW010000058.1 GCA_021846485.1 Actinomycetes bacterium | reverse complement strand
TGATGTCGATCCCGAGCTCCTCGGCCGTGCGGAACACGTCCTCGTCGAGCTCGCGCATCTCGATCTCCTCCCCGGTGTCGGAGAGCACCTCGACGTTGAGGCAGAGGCTCTGCATCTCCTTGATGAGCACCTTGAACGACTCGGGGATGCCCGGCTCGGGGATGTTCTCGCCCTTCACGATCGCCTCGTAGACCTTCACCCGGCCGAGGACGTCGTCGGACTTGATGGTGAGCAGCTCCTGGAGGGCGTAGGCGGCGCCGTAGGCCTCCAGCGCCCAGACCTCCATCTCGCCGAAGCGCTGGCCCCCGAACTGGGCCTTGCCGCCGAGGGGCTGCTGGGTGATCATCGAGTACGGCCCGGTGGAGCGGGCGTGGATCTTGTCGTCGACCAGGTGGGCGAGCTTCAAGATGTACACGTAGCCGACGCTGATCGGGTTGTCGTAGGGCTGGCCGGTACGCCCGTTGTGGAGGGTGGTCTTGCCGTCCGTGCCGATCAGCCGGCCGTGGTCGCCGTAGTCGGTCCCGGGCGCCTCGGGCTGCAGCATCCCGAAGATCTTCTGCATCGTCGGGTGGCGACCTGCGCCCTGCTCCTCGTCCCAGTGGGCCCCGTCGAAGACCGGGGTGGCGATGCGCACCGAGGGCTCGGCGACCGGGCGCGTCTTGCGCTCGGTGCCCTGCGAGGCGACGGTGGCGAGCTCGTTGCCCTCCCAGCCCCAGCGGGCGGCCCAGCCGAGGTGGCTCTCGAGCACCTGGCCGACGTTCATCCGCGAGGGGACCCCGAGCGGGTTCAAGATGATGTCCACCGGGGTCCCGTCGGCGAGGAACGGCATGTCCTCTACCGGGAGGATCTTGGAGATCACGCCCTTGTTGCCGTGGCGCCCGGCCAGCTTGTCGCCCTCGGAGATCTTGCGCCTCTGGGCGACGTACACCCGGACCAGCTGGTTGACGCCCGGTGGCAGCTCGTGGGCGTCCTCCCGGGAGAACACCCGGACGTCGATCACCTTGCCCGACTCGCCGTGGGGAACCTTGAGCGAGGTGTCGCGCACCTCGCGGGCCTTCTCACCGAAGATCGCCCGCAGCAGGCGCTCCTCGGGGGTGAGCTCGGTCTCGCCCTTGGGGGTCACCTTGCCGACCAGCACGTCGCCCGGGCCGACCTCCGCGCCGATGCGGATGATCCCCCGTTCGTCGAGGTCCTTCAAGATGTCCTCGGAGAGGTTGGGGATGTCCCGGGTGATCTCCTCCGCCCCGAGCTTGGTGTCGCGGGCGTCGACCTCGTGCTCCTCGATGTGGATCGAGGTGAGCACGTCGTCTCTCACCAGCCTCTCGGAGAGGATGATCGCGTCCTCGTAGTTGTAGCCCTCCCAGGGCATGAAGGCCACGAGAAGGTTCTTGCCGAGGCCCAGCTCGCCCTGCTCGGTCGAGGGCCCGTCGGCGAGGACGTCGCCGGGCGCGACCCGCTCGCCCTCGTCCACGAGGATTCGCTGGTTCAAGCAGGTGTTCTGGTTGGAGCGGCGAAACTTGGCGAGCCGGTAGGTCCGCCGGCCGAGGACCGCGCCGAGCCAGTCCTTCTGGTTGGGCTCGTAGTCGACGGTCACGTGCTCACCGCCCACCTCGACCACCAGCCCGGTCCCCTCGGCGAGCAGCACGTCGCCGGCGTCGCGCGCCGCGCGGGCCTCCACCCCGGTGCCGATGAACGGGGACTCCGGCTTGACCAGCGGCACCGCCTGCTTCTGCATGTTGGCGCCCATCAGGGCCCGGTTGGCATCGTCGTGCTCGATGAAGGGGATCAGCGCGGTCGAGATGGACACGATCTGCTTGGGGGAGACGTCCATCAGGTCCACCTCGGAGGGGGGGACGAAGTCCACCTCGCTAGTGGTCCCGTAGCTGGTCCCGCCTGCGCCGACGCGCACACCGGGGCCCTGGGGCGCCCGGCGCACGAGGATCCGGTCCTCCACCAGCGTGCCGTCGTCGGCCAGCTCGGCGTTGGCCTGGGCGATGACGTACTCCTCCTCCTCGTCGGCCGCGAGGTACATGATCTCCTCGGTCGCCCGACCGTCGACCACCCGGCGGTAGGGGGTCTCGATGAACCCGTAGCTGTTGATCCGCCCGTAGCTCGCCAGGTGCCCGATCAGGCCGATGTTGGGACCTTCGGGGGTCTCGATCGGGCACATCCGGCCGTAGTGCGAGGAGTGCACGTCGCGGACCTCGAAGCCGGCCCGCTCCCGGGACAGCCCGCCGGGGCCCATGGCCGACAGCCGCCGCTTGTGGGTGAGGCCCGACAGCGGGTTGGTCTGGTCCATGAACTGGCTCAGCTGGCTGGTGCCGAAGAACTCCTTGATCGCCGCGACCACCGGGCGGATGTTGATGAGCGTCTGGGGGGTGATCGCCTCCACGTCCTGGGTGGTCATCCGCTCCCGGACGACCCGCTCCATGCGGGACAGGCCCACGCGGACCTGGTTCTGGATCAGCTCGCCGACCGAGCGGATCCGCCGGTTGGCGAAGTGGTCCTGGTCGTCGAGGCGGTACCCCGGCTCACCCTGGGCGAGGTTGAGCAGGTAGGTGCAGGCCGCCAGGATCTCCGAGCGCGACAGCACCCCCTGGCCCTCGGCCGGGGCCTCGAGGTCGATGCCGAAGCGCTCCGCCGCCTTGGCCAGCTCCGGGCCGAGCTTGCGGTCGAGCTTGTAGCGCCCCACCCGGGTGAGGTCGTAGCGCTTCGGATTGAAGAAGGCGTTCTCGAAATAGACGCGGGCAGACTCCGCCGAGGGCGGCTCCCCCGGCCGGGCCCGCTTGTAGATCTCGAGCAGCGCCTCCTCCTGGGTGGGGGCGAGCTCGCGCTCTTTGTCCCACTGGCCCTCCAAGAAGTCGAAGTGGCGCACGAAGCGCTCGAGGAACCCCTCGTCGGTGTAGCCGAGGGCGCGCAGCAGCACGAAGAGCGACAGGCGGCGCTTGCGGGCGACGCGCGATCCGGCGGTGATGTCCTTGCCCGGCTTGGCCTCCACGTCGAACTCGATCCACTCCCCCCGGTACGGGTGGATGGTGCCGGTCACCACCGTCTTCAGGTCCCGGCCGGGCTGGAAGATCACCCCTGGGGAGCGCACCAGCTGGGAGACGACGACCCGCTCGGTGCCGTTGATGATGAAGGTCCCCTTGTCCGTCATCATCGGGAAGTCCCCCATGAAGACGGTCTGCTCCTTGATCTCCCCGGTGTTGGCGTTCTGGAACTGGGCGCGGACGAATATCGGCGCCGCGTAGGTCATGTCCTTTTCCTTGCACTCCTCCACCGTGAACTTCGGCGGCGGTCGCAGGTCCGGGTCATCGGGGTCGAACTCGAGCACCAGCTTCAAGGACCCGGAGAAGTCCTCGATCGGGCTGATGTCGCGGAACGTGTCGGCGAGTCCCTGCTCGAGGAACCACTTGAAGGAGTCACGCTGGATGGAGATCAGGTCCGGGAGCGGCTGGACCTCGTCCAAGTTGGCGAACGAGAAGCGCTCCCGCGAGGGGGTACGTGCCGGCAAGGCCTAGCTCCTGGGCGTAAGGGGGCGAGTTGCCGTGCGAGCGCGCCAAAGCCCCTGAACTGCATCAGGGGTCTGACAACGGACGACCACGGCAACCTCTCACTGTAGCGCGCGCGTGGCCGTACCACAAGGATGTCGCTCTGCTCCGAGGGGAAGGGTAAGCCAGGATCGAGCGGCGGTCAAGGACCTGCTACCGGCGACGGGGCGTCGGTGTCCTCAGCCCAAGCACTGGCATCGTCTGGTACGTTTCGTCCATGCGTGGCACGTATACCGTCGTTGTGGGCGACCGGGGCCGGCTGGTCGTGCCGGCCGAGGTGCGGGAGCGGGCCGGCCTGGTCGAGGGCACGACGCTCGTGCTCCTCGAGACCCCCACCGGGATCGTCCTCATGACCCGCCAGCAACTCCGTGACCGCGTACGGGACGAGCTCTCGGGTCTCGACCTCGTCGGCGAGCTCCTCGCCGAGCGGCGCGCCGCGGCCGGCGGCGAGGACGTCGCGTGAGCGTCGTGGACGCCTCGGTCGTGCTGGCCTTCGCCCAGGGCGAGCCGGGCGCCGACCGAGCCGAGACCCTCCTCGAGGAGGGCACCTGCTGCGGGGCTGCCAACTGGTCGGAGGTCGCCCAGAAGGTCCGGGCAGCCGGTCGGGACTGGGACCTCGTCCGGGCGCTGCTGGTCAGCTACGACCTCACCGTGGAGGCGGTCACCGAGGGCGACGCCGAATGGGCAGCCCGCCGGTGGCGGAGAGGCGAGGGGTTGTCGCTCGCCGACCGGCTCTGCCTCGCCCTCGGCGAACGGCTCGAAGCCGACGTGTGGACGACCGACACCAGCTGGGGGGCGGCGGGCCGCGTCCACCAGCTGCGCTGAGCCTGCCCCACCGCAGCGGGAGCGGACAGGCTCCTGCGCACCTCCGTACGTGGAGCTACCGGTACGCACGTCCGTGCGCGAGATCACCCACGCCCGTGCTACGGTTGGGCGATGAGAACGACTGTCGAGTTCGACGCCGATACGGCCCGGGCGATCGAGGCGCACCGCCGTGAGCGGGGGCTCGGCGTGTCCGAGGCGGTCAACGAGTTGATCCGCCGGGGCCTGCTCGCCCAGCCGGACCGGGCGACCTTCCGGCAGCGCAGCGCGCCGCTCGGGGTGCACGTCGACGTGTCGAGCGTCGCCGACGCCCTCGAGCACCTCGAGGGCGCCTCGAGCCGCTGATGCTCGTCGACGCCAACATCCTGCTGTACGCCGTCGACGAGCAGTCCCGACCGCACGAGGCCGCCCGTCACTGGCTCGAAGCGGCACTCAACGGCCCGCGCCGGATCGGGTTGCCCTGGCAGTCACTCCTGGCGTTCGTGCGCATCGTCACCCACCCACGAGCGCTTGCCGCGCCCCTCGCTCCGGGCGAAGCGTGGTCCTTCGTCGTCGACTGGCTCGACGCCCCCGCGGCATGGGTGCCGCAGCCGGATCGCGGCTATCGCGAGATCCTCCGGCGGCTCGTCTGCGAGCTCGACCTACGGGGCAACCTGGTCAGCGACGCCGCCCTCGCCGCCCTCGCCCTCGAGCACGGGCTGACCGTCGTCAGCGCCGACTCCGACTTCGCCCGCTTCCCGGGACTCACCTGGCTCGATCCCCTCGCCCCGTGACCCCGGCACCGGGAGGACCCGGCCCGCCGCGCGAGCCTACCACCCCAGCCGCAGCCGCCTCCCTGGCGTCGACCCCCCAGCGCCCCTGGCGCGCCCCGAGGACCGGGCCCTCGCCGCCCCGGCCCCGGTAGTCCTCCACGAGGCTGTCGTCTCGCCTCGGTAGCGGCCGCTCTGCGCGATGCAGATGAGGACGATGGCGAGCAGGACGCCCGCGATGAGGAGTCCGTCGACGAGAGGCCCGAGCGGCAACTACGAAGTTGGTAACGCCGTCCAAGTAGTTGCCGGAAGGGTCCTTGGGGCTTCAGGGAAGGGCCCGTTCCCAGTGGCGTCCTGCGTCGGCGGTCTCCACGACCTCGGGCGTTCTCGTGGCTGTGGGCGCCGGTCCGATCCCGAAGCCGTCCCGCTCGTTGAGGAAGACGAAGGCGGGCGCCGTACCGGCGCGGTGGGCGAACGGCCATGGCCCGGCGTCGGCGAAGCTGCGACCGGCGTCGGTGGATCGCTGCAAGGCGTCCGCCGGGACCGTCGCGGGTCCGCCGGCGGCAATCCCCGTGTAGCGGTAGGCGATGCGTGCAGTGACCGCGACGAGACCGCCTCCGCCGGTGCCGGCGTAGTCCCAGACGGGACGGTAGGGCCCGGCGGCCCTCGGGGCGTGGAGGTAGGAGACCAGCATGCCGGTCGGGCAGGCGGACCAGACGGCCCCTCCCGGCTGGGGGCTGAGGTCGCATGCGCCGGCGCTCTCCAAGCGCGCGACGAGGTCGGTCGTGAAGGGGCGCCGGCCGTCTCGGGCGATCAGCAGGTGCGGTTGGCCGCCGCTGACGGGAGGATCGAAGTTGACCAGCACCTCGTGGCCTTGAGCGGCGGAGGACGGTCCCGGAGGTGACCGGCGCCCGCCGCCAGACAGGCTCGCGCACACGCGCCCACCGCAGGGGATCGACCCGGCGACGACCACCACCCCGGCGCCCTCGATGCGGACGACGGACTGGGGAACGAACCCCGCGAGCGTCGAGGCGCCGCCGTGCGTGCCCGGCGTGACCGATCCGGTCGGTGCGGTGCACGCCGCCAGCAGGGTCGCCGCCACGGCCAACGAGCCGACGAGTCGGAGCCATCGCCCACGCCTGGCCATCACCTCCTCGACGCCCGTCTGGCGAGGAGGTTCCCGCGTGGAGCGAGACGGCGTCATGGCCTCGACGGGACCGGCGAGCGCGTCCCGGTCTGGGCGTTGGCCCGGCTTGCCGCCGGGCTCAGCCGCCGGGCTCAGCCGCCGGTGACGATGCCCTGCGCCGCGAGGGCGGCGAGGAGTTGCTCGACGGCCTCCTCCGGTGACAGCGCCGTGGTGTCGATGCGCACCTCGGGCTGCTCGGGCGCCTCGTAGGGGGAGTCGATCCCGGTGAAGTGCGGCAGCTGCCCGGCCCGGGCCTTCTTGTAGAGGCCCTTGGGGTCACGCCGCTCGGCCACCTCGACCGGGGTGTCGACGTGGACCTCGACGAACTCCCCGGCCGCCACCCGGGAACGGGCCAGCTCCCGCTCCGCCCGGAACGGCGAGATGAACGACACCAGCACGACCAGCCCGGCGTCGGTCATCAGCTTGGCCACCTCGGCGACCCGGCGGATGTTCTCGACCCGGTCGGCGTCGGTGAAGCCCAGGTCGCGGTTGAGGCCGTGGCGGACGTTGTCACCGTCGAGGAGCATGGTGTGCACGCCCATGCCGTGCAGCCGCTTCTCCAGCAGGTTGGCGATGGTGGACTTGCCCGAGCCGGACAGCCCGGTGAACCACACGACCCCGGCGCCGTGGCCCTTCAGCGCGGCATGGGCCTCCCGGCCGACCTCGATGGCCTGCCAGTGGATGTTGGAGGAGCGCCGCAGGGCAAAGTCGATCATCCCCGCCGCCACGGTGTTGTTGGTCATCCGGTCGACGAGGATGAACCCGCCGGTGTCCCGGTTGGCGGTGTAGGGGTCGAACGGGATCGGGGCGCTGAGCGACAGGTTGCACACGCCGATCTCGTTGAGCGAGAGGGTGCGCGCCGCCGTGTGCTCGAGGGTGTTGACGTTGACGGCGTAGCGGGGGGCGGCGAGGGTGGCCGAGACCGTCCGGGCCCCGCACTTGAGCAGGTAGGGGCGGCCGGGGAGCATCTCGTCCTCCGACATCCACACCACGTGCGCCTGCAGCTGGTCGGCGACCTCGGGCGGGGCGTCGGCAGCGGCCAGGACGTCGCCGCGGCTGACGTCGATCTCGTCGGTGAGGGTGAGGGTGACCGAGGCGTCGAGGCCGGCCTCGTCGAGGTCGCCGCCCAGGGTGACGATGCGGGCCACGGTGGAGGTCTGGCCGCCGGGGACGACCCGGACCCGGTCGCCGGGGTGGACGGTGCCGCCGACGACGGTGCCGGAGAACCCGCGGAAGTCCAGCGACGGCCGGTTGACCCACTGCACGGGCAGGCGCAACGGCCCCGAGGCCGCCTCGCCGGCGTCGACCGGCACGGTCTCGAGGTACTCGAGGAGCGCCGGGCCCTGGTACCAGGGGGTGCGGGCGGAGCGCTCGACGAGGTTGTCGCCGCGCAGCGCCGACATCGGGATGCAGGTGATGCCGTCGTCGGGCAGGCCGATGCGGGCGGCGAAGTCCCGGTAGTCGGCCTCGATCGAGGCGAAGGCATCCTGCCGGTAGTCGACGAGGTCGAGCTTGTTGATCGCCAGCACCACCCGGCGGATCCCGAGCAGCGACACCAGGTAGGAGTGGCGGCGGGTCTGGGTGAGCACGCCCTTGCGGGCGTCGGCGAGGATCACCGCCAGGGTGGCGGTGGAGGCGCCGGTCACCATGTTGCGGGTGTACTGCTCGTGGCCGGGGGTGTCGGCGACGATGAACTTGCGCCGCTCGGTGCTGAAGAAGCGGTAGGCGACGTCGATGGTGATGCCCTGCTCCCGCTCGGCCTGCAGGCCGTCGACGAGGAGCGCGAAGTCGAGGTCGCCGCCCTGGGTGCCGACCTTCTTGGAGTCGACCTCGAGGGCGGCGAGGTGGTCCTCGTAGACGAGCTTGGACTCGTAGAGCAGCCGGCCGATGAGGGTGGACTTGCCGTCGTCGACGCTGCCGCAGGTGATGAAGCGCAGCAGGTCCTTGGCCTGCTGGCGGGCCAGGTAGCCGGCGATGTCGGTGGCGATCAGGTCCGATTCGGGGGCGCTCATCAGAAGTAGCCCTCCTGCTTCTTGCGCTCCATGGAGCCGGAGCTGTCGAAGTCGATGACCCGTCCCTGGCGCTCCGAGGTGGTGGAGAGGAGCATCTCCTGGATGATCTCCTCGAGCGTGGTGGCGGTGGACTCCACCGCCCCCGACAGCGGGTAGCAGCCGAGGGTGCGGAAGCGGACGCTGCGCAGCTGCGGCTCCTCCCCCGGCGCCAGGCGGGAGGCCATGCGCTCGTCGTCGACCATGATGAGCGTGCCGTCGCGCTCTACCACCGGGCGGGGGGCGGCGAAGTACAGAGGGACGATCTCGATGCCCTCGGCGAGGATGTACTGCCAGATGTCGAGCTCGGTCCAGTTGGACATCGGGAATACCCGCACGCTCTCGCCTGGCCGGACCCGGGCGTTGTAGAGCCGCCACAGCTCGGGCCGCTGCGCCTTGGGGTCCCAGCGGTGCTGGGCGCTGCGGATGGAGAAGATCCGCTCCTTGGCGCGGGAGCGCTCCTCGTCGCGCCGGGCCCCGCCGAAAGCCAGGTCGAAGCGGTGCTCGTCGATGGCCTGCTTGAGCCCCTCGGTCTTCCACAAGTCGGTGTGCACCCCGGACCCGTGGTCGAAGGGATTGATGCCGTGCTCTACGCAATAGGGGTTGCGGTGCACGATCAGCTCCACGTCGGGAGCCGCGGCGACCTTGTCGCGCATCGCGTACATGTCCTTGAACTTCCAGGTGGTGTCGACGTGCAGCAGCGGGAACGGCAGCGGCGAGGGGTAGAAGGCCTTGCGGGCGAGGTGGAGCATGGCCGAGCTGTCCTTGCCGATGCTGTAGAGCATCACCGAGGCCTCGCTCTCGGCGACCGCCTCCCGGAAGATCTGGATGGTCTCGGCCTCCAGTCGCTGCAGGTGGGTCATCGTCTCGGTCATCGGTTCACCTCTGCGATCGCGTCGAGCAGCTCGCCGGCGATCTCCCGGCGGCAGATCACCAGGTCGGCCACGTACGGGCGCTGCTGGTTGTAGCGCAACGCCGCTCCGTCCAGGCGGGAGCAGTGCAGCCCGGCCGCGAGGGCGACGCCGACGGGGGCGGCCGAGTCCCACTCCCACTGCCCGCCGTCGTGGACGTAGGCGTCGGCCTCCCCCCGCACGACGGCCATCGCCTTGGCGCCGGCCGAGCCCATCGGCGAGGTCTGCATCCGGGGAAAGACCTCCCGCAGCGCCGGGAGCCACTGCGGGGGGCGGCTGTCGCTGTGCACGGTGCGCACCGGTCCGCCGGGCTGCCAGGTCCGCAGCGGTGGCGGGTCGGTGGTGGTTACCACGGCGCCGAGCGCCGGCAGGGCCACCGCCGCGGCGGTCACCTCGGCGCCTCTCTCCCAGAGCGCCACGTGCACCGCCCAGTCGGCCCGGCCGGCCATCGCGTACTCGCGGGTCCCGTCCAGCGGGTCGACGATCCAGACCCGGTCGGCGCCGAGGCGCGCCGGGTCGTCGTCGGACTCCTCGGACAGCACGGCGTCGCCGGGCCGGGCCTCGGCGAGGCCGGCGAGGATCGACTCGTTGGCCTCCCGGTCGCCGCGGACGCCAGCGTGCGGACCCTCGCCGCGGATGCCGACCAGCAGCTCACCGGCGCGCGCCGCCAAGGCGGCGGCGAGGCCCGCGTCGTCGCGGCCCGGCGGGGTCGCTCCTCGATCTCCTCGCAAGCCGGGGATCCTACCTCCCGGGCCGGCCGTGGCCTCCCGCCCCGGCGACCGCGGGGAGCTGGCCCAGAGCCCGGGTGAAGGCGGTCACCGGCTCAGCGTTGCTGGCGGGGCTGCGCCCCCGCGCCCGTCGGCGGCGGGGACCCTGGCCCCGCCGCCCTGCCGCCCTGCCGGGTCCGCTGCAATCCGACGTCAGGAGCTGTCGCAGAACCACCTTCTGGAGGCGGTGACCGCCTTCACGCGGGTTTTGCGGCAGCTGCTCAGCTCAGAGCTCAGGCCCCCGGGGAGGACGGGCGGAAGGCCCCGACCCGACGGCTCAGGTTGACCGCGTGGTCACCCAGGCGCTCGTAGAAGCGGGCCAGCAGGGTGACCTGGGCGGCGACTGCGGGGTCCATGGCTCCCCCGGCGACGATGGCGGTCAGCCGGGCGTGGAGGACGTCGAGCTCCTCGTCGGCGTGGTCCAGCTCCTCGGGCGTGGCGGAGCCGGACAGGAACGCCCCGGTCGTCGCCTGCCACATCGCGAGCGCCACCTCGGACATGCGCTGGACGACACCCCGGCTGGCCGGGCTCATCTCCGCCCCCAGACCTCCCTCGGCACGCTGCGCGATGTGCTCGGCCAGGTCGGCACTGCGCTCGAGCTCGGGCAGGACCAGCAGGGCGGCGACCAGCTCGCGGACCGGGCGGGCGGTGCCGCCCTCGTCGACCTCCCGCCACAGCTCGGCCTCCAGGGCCGCGGTGCGCCGGTCGACGTCCCGGTCGGCTTCCACGACGCGGCGGGCCAGGGCGGGGTCGGCGTTGAGCAGGGCCCAGGTGGCCCGGGCGAGCGCCTCACCTACCAGGGCGCACAGCTCGACGACCGAGTCCTGGAGGGTCGCCACCCCCGGAGGCTACCCGGGTGGCAGCAGCAGCCCGCCGGGTAGGGACCGGTCTTGGCGCGCGCTACCGGCATCGCGGTGGGCACCTGCTCGTGGACCGATCGCACCCTCGTCGCCGAGACCGACTGGTACCCGAAGCGCTCGATGAGCGCTGCTGAGCGGTTGGCGTTCTACGCCGGGCACTTCTCGCTGGTCGAGGCCGACGCCACGTACTACTTCCCGCCGTCGCCGGCGCTCACCCGCGGCTGGGCGGAGCGCACCCCGGCGGGCTTCACCCTGGACGTGAAGGCCTACGGGCTGCTCACCGGACATCCCGTCCGGGCCGACTCGATCTGGCCGGACCTGCGCGAGGCGCTGCCCGCCACCCCCGCCGGCCGGCGCGGCGTGTACGCCCGCCACCTGGACCCCGACCTGCTCGAGGAGGGGTGGACCCGCTTCGCCGCCGCCCTCCGCCCGCTGGTGGACGCCGGCAAGCTCGGGGCGATCCTGCTCCAGTACCCGCCGTGGTTCACCGCCCGGGCATCCAACCGGGCCGAGCTCGCCGCGGTGAGGCGCCGCTGGCCGGACCTGCCGGTCTGCGTCGAGCTGCGCTCGCCGACCTGGTGGGCGGACGGGCACGAGGCGCGGTGCACCCTCGCCTCGCTGCGCGACTACGCGCTTGCGCACGTCGTGGTCGACGCCCCGGCCAGTTCGGGGCTCCCGCCGGTCGTCGCGGTCAGTCACCCCGATCTCGCCGTCGTACGCTTCCACGGGCGCAACGACACCACCTGGAAGGGCCGAACGGTGACCGCCGCGGAGCGCTTCCGCTACCTCTACGACCGCGAGGAGCTGACCGGGTGGGTCCCCCGGCTGAGGGAGCTCTCCGGGCAGGCCGGGCGGGTCCATGCGCTGTTCAACAACTGCTATCGCGACTACGGGGTCCGCAACGCCGCCGAGCTCGCCGAGCTGCTTGCCTGCGCGTACTGAGACACGCGGAGGGGGCCCAGGGCCGGGCCGGGAACCGTGGCGCGCCGGTTCCCCGCCCGGGACGGCACCTGCTCGGCAGCCGGTACCTACTTGATCTCGACGGTGGCGCCGGCGCCCTCGAGCTGCGCCTTGGCCTTGTCGGCGTCCTCCTTGCCGACGTTCTCGAGCACCGGCTTGGGGGCCGAGTCGACGAGGTCCTTGGCCTCCTTCAAACCCAGGTTGGTGAGCGCCCGCACCTCCTTGATGACCTGGATCTTCTTGTCACCGGCACCGGTGAGCACCACGGTGAACTCGTCCTTCTCCTCCTCGGCGGGGGCGGCGTCACCTCCACCGCCGGCGGCAGGGGCGACGGCACCGACCACCACGGGGGCGGACGCGGTGACGCCGAAGCGCTCCTCGAAGTCCTTCAGCAGCTCGGAGAGCTCGAGGACGGTGAGGTTGGCGATGCTGTCGAGGATCTCTTCCTTGGTGGCCATGGTGGCGGTGCTCCTTTTGGGGGTCAGGGGTGCCGGGCGACGAGCCCGGCCGGGTAAGAAGCTCGAGCCGGGGGATCAGCCCTCCGGCGGGGCCTCGGAGCTGGGCTGGTCCGCGGCGGGCTCGCCGGCGGCGGGCTCGCCGGCGGCGGGCTCGCC
>JAJZWW010000057.1 GCA_021846485.1 Actinomycetes bacterium | reverse complement strand
GACCGCGCCCGCCCGGGCGAGCGCAAGGGTCGCCGCCCGGGCCGCGCCGCCGGTCCCCAGCACGACGCAGCGCCGGCCGCCCGGGTCGAACCCCGGGTCGGCAGCCAGGGCGTCGAGCATCCCCGCGCCGTCGGTGCTGTCACCGACGAGGCCGCCGGGCGTGGGGATCACGGTGTTCACCGCGCCGAGCGCTTCGGCCGCGAGGGTGAGGCGGTCGACAGCGCCGGCGGCTTCAGTTTTGTGAGGGGCGGTGACCGACAGGCCGGCGAGATGCAGCGTGCTCGCTGCGCGCACCGCCTCGGCTCCCCGGCCGGCGGCGACCGGGAAGGCCACGTACACCCAGTCGAGACCGGCCGCCGCGAAGGCCGCGTTATGCAGGGCCGGTGACAGGGAATGCTCGACGGGATCGCCGATCACGCCGGCGACCCGGGTCACCCCGCTGGGCACGGACGGCCTCGGCACGGACCGCCTCAGCACAGCCCGTGGGCCCGGCAGGTGGCGACCAGCCGGTCGAACCCGGCAGTGCTCGACGCGAAACCGAGCCGCCCGTCGCGGTCAACCTCCACGAAGTAGAGCAGGTCGGTGTGCGGCGGGTGGGCGGCGGCGGCCAGGGCAGCGGCACCGGGGTTGTCGATCGGAGTGGGGGGCAGGCCCTTGTGCAAGCGGGTGTTGTAGGGGTTCGGCTGCTCGTAGTCGATGCCCGAGACGGCCAGGCCGGGGTCCTTGCGGCGGAGGGCGTACACCAGGGTCGAATCGGCCCCGAGGGGGATGCCGTCGCGCAGCCGGTTGTCGAGCACGCTCGCCACGTCGGGGAACTGGCTCAGATCCTTGGCCTCGGCCTGGACGATGGAAGCCACCTTGACGATCCCGTACACCGACTGGTGGAGGCGAGCGGCGGCTTCCGGCAACCCGAGGGCGTCGGCCCGCTGGGTGAACGTCTGCACCAACAGCTCCAGGATGTCGGTGGCGGTGGCGGTGCGGGCGATCCGGTACGTGGCCGGGAACACCAGCCCCTCGAGGTCGTCGACCCCCGCCGGCTCGAACGGGCTGCGGACCGCCCCGCTGCTCGACAGGGAGAGCAGCGCGCCGGCGCTCACGTGCATCCCCCGCAAGGAAGCCACCCGTTCGGCGATCTGGCGAAGGGTGAAGCCCTCGGGGATCACCAAGGTGTCGGTCAGGACCCCCGGCGACACCTGCAGCCGCCTGACCGCGGCCGCATAGGACTCGTCGGTGGGCATGCGGTAGGTGCCTGCCGGCAGGGCACCGACCCCCTCCAAGCGCGTGTACCACCCGAACAACCCCCCTGCGTGGATCACTCCGGCCTTCGCGAGGATCCGGCCGATCTGGCCCGCCGAGGACCCCCTGGGGATGCTCACGGTGACCGCCCGGCCCGCACGTCCGCCCGGGCGGATCTGGGCCCGGGCCCACACGATCGTTCCCCCGGCGAGGATGACTGCCACCGCGACGACCATGCTCGCCACGCTGAGCGCCGGATGGCGCCGGACCAACCCACCAGGCCGGCGAGTACTGTGGGCACCTCCCCCGAACACCGCCCTGGCTCCCGAGGAACGCCGGCGCGCCGGCGGGTCCCCCTGCGATCGCCGGTACAGCTCGTCGACGTAGCGGGCCCGATCCCCTCCGGAGAGACTCCCGGCGCGATCCGCGGGACCGGGCGGGGCGCCCTTGCCCGGGCGAGCAGGGCCGGCGGGACCGGGGGCGGGGTCGGTGCTCAAGGAGCTGAGCGGACCCGGGCGTCGAGCCAGGACTGGAGGATCACCGCGGCGGCCGAGGCGTCGATCACCGCCCGCCGATCCCGGGCCTTCAAGCCGCCCGAGCGCAAGGCGGCGGCCGCGCTGGCAGTGGTGAAGCGTTCGTCGACGGTCTCGACCGGCAGCGCCAGGACCGCCCGGAGCGCGTCGACCTCGGCCAGGGTGGCCTGTGCGGCCACCCCGAGGGCACCCGACAGCGAACGGGGCAGGCCCACGACCGCACCGACCGCCTCGTGCTCGGCGGCCAGCTCGGCGAGCTCGTCCAGGGCGCGCCGGTGGCCGGCGACGCCCTCGCGACGGGTCACCGCCACGATCGGCGTGGCGACCCGTTGCCCGGCGTCGCAGACCGCGACGCCGATCCGCCGGGAGCCGAGGTCGACCCCGAGCACCCTTCCGTGGCCGGCGACGGTCCCTGCGCCGGTCACCGGGGAGCCCCGGGGACTACCGGCGGGGGCATCGATCGGCACCCGAGGGCGCGCCGGCGAGCTCACCTGGCGTCGGCGGCGGCCAGGCGGGCCCGGGCGGCGGCCAGCGCCTCGTCGAGACGGCCGGGGTCGCGACCTCCCGCCTGGGCGAGCTCGGGGTTCTTGCCACCGCCCCCGCCGCCGACCATCTTCGCCGCGGCGCCGACCAGCTCGGGGGCACCGACGCTCTCCCCGGGAGCGACCGCCGCCACCAACGCCACCCGCGAGCCGTCCGGCGAACCTCCCAGGACCACGGTGCGCACCCCGTCCACGGCACGCACCTGGGCAGCAAGGTCCCGCAGCTGCTCGGGGGGCAACCCGTCGCGGCGGGCGACCACCACTCCCCCGGCGGCCGCCGCCGCCAGCTCCCGGGCGATGCCCGACAGGGCGGACTGGCGGGCGGCGCGCAGCGCCTGCTCGGCCTCCCGCAGCTCGGCCAGCTTGCGCTCGACCGCCGGGACGAGCTCCTCGGGGGTCGTGCGCAGCGCACCCGCTGCGGCCCGTACCCGGCCCTCCAGGGCCCGCAGGCGGCCCAGGGTCGCGGTGCCGGTGGTCGCCTCCACCCGGCGCAGGTTCGAGCCGATCGAGCCCTCCGAGACGACCTCCAGCGGACCGATCTGGCCGAGGCGTTCGACGTGGGTTCCCCCGCACAGCTCCACCGAGTGGGATCCGGCGTGCAGCACCCGGACCCGCTCCCCGTACTTCTCGTCGAAGAAGGCGATCGCCCCGGCGGCGTCCGCGTCCGCCCGGGACATCTCCGTGACGACCACGTCCTCGTCGGCGAGCACCTGGGCGTTGACCAGGTCCTCGACCCGGGCGACCTCCTCGTCGGACATCGGCGAGTAGTGGGTGAAGTCGAAGCGGAGCCGGTCGGGCGCGACCAGCGAGCCCTGCTGCTTCACGTGGTCGCCGAGCACCTGGCGCAACGCCCAGTGCAGCAGGTGGGTGCCGGTGTGGTTGCGCCGGATCGCCGAGCGCCGCTCGGCGTCCACCGCCGCGCTGGCCGCCTGGCCGGCGCGGACCTCGCCCTCCTCGACGACCGCGGTGTGCCGGGTCAGCTCGGGCAGGGCTCGGGTCGTGTCGACCACCCGCAACCGGCCGGTGTCGGTCTCGATCGTCCCGGTGTCGCCCACCTGCCCGCCGCCCTCGGCGTAGAACGGGGTGACGTCCAAGAAGACCTCCACCTCCCCGCCGCCGGCACCGGCCGCGGCGTCGAGGACCCCCAGCACGTTCCCCGTGACCGCCATGGACCGGTACCCGACGAACCGGGTCGGCCCGTGCTCGGCCAAGAGGGCCCGGTACGCCTCGACACGCTCGGCCGGCTGCAGCGCGGCGCCTTTCCCCTGCTCCCTCGAGCGCTGCCGCTGACGCTCCAAGTGGCCACGGAAGCCCTCCTCGTCGACCGCCCGGCCACGCTCCGCGGCGATCTCCCGGGTCAGCTCGATCGGGAACCCGAAGGTGTCGTGCAACCGGAACGCCACCTCCCCCGCCAGCACCGCCGCCTCCTCCAGCTCGGCGTCGAGGATCGTCATCCCCGAGCGCAGCGTGGAGCGGAAGCGCTCCTCCTCCCGGCCGACCACGCCGGCCACGTAGTCGACGTTGCGGGCCAGCTCGGGGGCGGCCTCGACCATGACCTCGGCCACCGCACGCACCAGGCCAGGGGTCACCGCCCGCTCGACGCCGAGCTGGTGGGCGAAGCGCACCGCCCGACGGATCAGCCGCCGCAGCACGTAGCCGCGGTCCTCGTTGGTGGGAAAGACCCCGTCGGAGACGAGGAACGCCATCGAACGGGCGTGGTCCGCGAGGATGCGCAGGGCGACGTCGGCCGGCTCCTCGTCGCCATAGCGACGACCGGTGAGTGCCTCGGCGGCCGCGATCACCGGCCGGATGGCGTCGGTCTCCCAGATCGAGCGGACGTCCTGGACCACGGTGAGCACCCGCTCCAGCCCGGCGCCGGTGTCGACGCAGGGACGCGGCAGCGCGCCGAGCGCGCCGTCGGCGCGCCGGTCGTACTGCATGAACACCAGGTTCCAGATCTCGCAGAACCTCTCCTCCCCCCCGCCGGCGGGTCCTCCGCCATCCCCCCAGGCGGGGCCCCGGTCGTAGTAGATCTCCGAGCACGGGCCGCACGGGCCGGTCTCGCCCATCTCCCAGAAGTTCTCCTCCGGCCAGGCGGTGCCGGGGCCCATGCGCTGGATCCTCTCCGGTGGCACGCCGACCGAGTCGGCCCACAGCTCGGCGGCCTCGTCGTCCTCGGTGTGCACCGTCACCCACAGCCGGTCCCCGTCGAGGCCGAGACGGGCGGTGAGCAGCTCCCAGGCGAAGGGGATCGCCTCGGCCTTGAAGTAGTCGCCGAAGCTGAAGTTGCCGAGCATCTCGAAGAAGGTGGCGTGCCGGGTGGTGCGCCCCACGTTCTCGATGTCGTCGTGCTTGCCGCGGATCCGCACGCAGCGCTGCACCGAGGTCGCCCGAGGGTAAGGGGGGCGCTGTTCGCCGAGGAAGTAGGGGATGAACTGGTTCATGCCGGCGTTGGTGAAAAGCGGCGCCCGGGGGTGCAGGGGGATCAGCCCGGCGGAGGCCACGGCGGTGTGCTCGTGGTCCACGAAGTACTGGGTGAAGGCGCGGCGCAGCCCGTTGGCGTCCATGGCGCCACGAGACTACCGAGGCCGGCCGCGACCGGGGGTCGGCGGGACGGGGTCGGCCGGCGGGACGGGGTAGCCGGCGGCGGGCCGGGCCCGGCGTGGCCGCGGGACACCACGCCGGCGACGGGCCGGGCCGCCGGGACCGGGCCGGGCCGCCGGCGCCGGTAGGGGCCGAGGCCGCTCAGCCCGGCCGATGACGGCGGGCCGTCAGAGCCAGGTCGCACGCCCGAGCCGACGTCGAGCTCGGGGTCGACGCCCGGGCCGAGCCAGAGCTCGGGGTCGAGTCAGCGTCCGGACCCGGTGCTCGGGGTCGGTGTCGGGGTCGACGAGGGGGCCCCGAGCGGCGTGGCCTCCCGGTGCACGGGGCGCGTGGCGCCTCCCACCACCCGCAGGCGGGGACCACCAGCGGTGCGCCCGTCTCGGCCGGGTTGCCCGGCCGGGCTGCCCGCCGGCGCCGTCCCGTGGAGCTGCGCTCGCAGCTCCGCCTCCCGCTGGGCCATCGCCTCCCGACCCTCCTCGAGGGCTCCGCGCAGATCAGCGCCGGCCGAGCGCACTCGGGTGGCCACTCCGGCCCGGACCTGGGTCGGCAGGTAGCGCTCGACCCGGCGGCGCAGCCGGAGCTGCGCCCAGACGGTGCCGCCCGCGCCGGCGAGGATCCCGAGCCCCATCCAGCGGACCCTCTTCAGCACGGTCGGCTCCAGACGCTGGGCACGGTCAGCTTCTCGCTCCGCCGGTGGCCGGGCCCCGCCGCAACCGGCGCCCGGCGCGCGCCGCGCCGCTGCCGAGCGCCACCGCCTTGATCACCGGGGCAGCCATAGCCGTGGACGCCAGGCGCGAGGCCGAACCCACCACCTCGCTGATCGACTCGGCGGAGCCGACCAGGGCGTCGACCCGGGCGAGCTGCTCGCCGGCACGAGCCGCCACCGCCTCCAACTCGGATCGCAGGGCGGCCACCTCGGCTTCCATCTCGCCGGCTGCGCGCCGGAGGGCAGCAGCCTCGCGGAGCATCCATGCCAGCGCGGCCACGAGGGCGAGCAGCACCACCGTGGCCACGACAGTGACCCCGACCACGACTGTCTCGGACGCGACCACGAGGGCCGGCAGGCCTTCCCTCAGGACTGCGACTCTACTCTCGGGGCTGGCCGCCGTCGCCCCACCAGCGCAGCTGCGTGCCGTCGGCCACCACGGCCTTACTCCTGCTCTCCGCCCCCGAGGGCGCCCCCGCTGGCCGGCCCATCCCCACCGGGCCCCGTCCCACGGGGCCCCGTCCCACCGGGCCCCGTCCCACCGCCGGGCGCACGCCACTTCCCCCAACCGGCCTCCCGGCCGTGGGACGACGGCTCGTAGTACCTCCGGCCCTCCAGGTGCTCGGGCCGGTACACCTGCTCCACCCACCCCGAGGGGTCGTCGTGCGGGTAGCGGTAGCCGGAGCCGTGCCCGAGGCGAGAAGCGCCTGGGTAGTGGGCGTCCCGGAGGTGGGGCGGCACCCGGCCGGCGGGTAGCTCCTCCACGTCCCGGCGGGCCGCCGCCAGCGCCACGGTCACCCGGTTGGACTTAGGAGCGCCCGCCAGGTGGACGACCGCCTGGGCCAGGTTGAGCTGCGCCTCGGGCAGGCCGACGACCTCCACCGCCCGCGCGGCGGCATCGGCCACCAGCAGTGCGGTCGGGTCGGCCATCCCCACGTCCTCGCTCGCGAGGATCACCAGCCGGCGAGCCACGTAGCGGGCGTCTTCGCCGGCGGCGAGCATCCGGGCCAGCCAGTACAACCCGGCATCCACGTCGGAGCCACGGATCGACTTGATGAACGCGCTGACGATGTCGTAGTGCTCGTCGTCGCCGTAGCGCACCGCCCGGGTGCTGCGGGCTGCCTCGACGGTCGAGACCTCGACCGGACCGTCCCCGGCGAGGGCAATCGCCACCTCCAGGCTGGTGAGGACGGCCCGGGCGTCGCCGTCCACCAGGTTCACCAGCAGGTCCACTGCATCATCGGTGGCAGCAGCGTCCTCGGCGCCCAGGGCGCGGCGGACCACCGTACGCAGGTCGTCGGGACCGAGCGGCTCCAAGCGGAACAGCGTGGAGCGGCTGAGCAGCGGCGAGTTGACCGAGAAGAAGGGGTTCTCGGTCGTCGCCCCGATCAGCGTGAGGGTCCCATCCTCCACTGCGGGGAGGAGGGCATCCTGCTGGGCCTTGTTGAATCGGTGCACCTCGTCGAGGAACAGGATCGTGCCGCGCGCCTGCTCCCCGAGCACCCGCCGGGAGCGCTCGACGGCCTCCCGCACGTCCTTCACGCCGGCAGTCACCGCCGACAACGGCACGAAGTCACGGGTCGTCGCACCCGCGATGAGCCGGGCAAGGGTCGTCTTGCCGGTCCCGGGCGGGCCCCAGAGGATCACCGACGAGAGCTTGTCCGCCTCGATCAGGGCACGAAGCGGCCGGCCCGTCCCGAGCAGGTGCTCCTGGCCGACGACCTCGGCGAGACGACGGGGGCGCATCCGGGCCGCCAGCGGGGCGCTGGCGGCGAGGCGTTGCTCGGCGGCGGCAGCGAAGAGATCCTCGGGCATGGCGGGTCGGGTGGTTCCTCTTCGGTGGCTGGGGTCGCCCGCTCAGCTGGCGTCAGCGCGGGCGGTCAGCGGGGTCGGGCGGCATCGAGGGGGACAATGGACGGCCGGGCCGGGGCGGCAGGGCACCGGTCAGTGCAGGTGCCGGAGGTCGAGGCCCGCAGCGCCCGAAGTGGAGGGCGGTCGGGCGGTCGCGTCGAGCTCCGCCCACTCGCTGAACCCCTCGGCGGCCAGGGCCTCGAGCTGGCGGCTCAGGTTGCGCCGGCGTGGCACGAGGCGCACCTCGGCGCCGACGCCGATCAGCCGGCGCTGCCAGGCGACGAGCCTCCCCGCCGGAACCTGCTCGGTATGGACCAGCGCGACCTTGCGCCGGCGCGCGCTGAAACGGGAGGGATCGACGAGCTCGACGACCCTCTCGAAGCCGATCGAGAAGCCGCAGGCCGGGACTTCGGAGCCGAGGAAACGACCGATCATCCCGTCGTAGCGGCCCCCCCCACCGACTGCTCCGGCAAAATCCGGGTGGTACAGCTCGAAGATCGGACCGGTGTAGTACCCCTGCCCGCGCACCATGGTGGCGTCGGCAACGACCTGCGCGTCGGGTTTCGCCTCGAGCACCCCATCGCGGATCTCGAGGATCCGCTCCGCCCGCTCCGGAGCCCGGCCCGGCAGGGTGCCGAGGGTCGCGTCGAAGTCGCCGGCAGCGGAGGCGAGATCCGCGAGCACCCCCACCAGCCGGCCGCAGGGCCCCGCGGGGAGCTCCCGGGCGGCCAGCTCCTTGGCCACCCCCTCGAGACCCTCCTTGTCCAGCTTGTCGATGGTGACCAGGACCCCGGGGTGCATCCCGGGGGCGAACCCGCAAGCCTCCAGCAGGCCGGCGAGGAGCGTCCGGTCGTTGAGCCGGACCCTCCCGCCCGTCACTCCGAGCGCCTCCAGTGCGTCGAGGGTAGCGACCACCAGCTCGACCTCGGCCACCGGGCCGGGCTCTCCTATGACGTCTATGTCGCACTGGTGGAACTGGCGGTACCGTCCCCGCTGGGGTCTCTCCGCCCGCCACACCGGCGCCACCTGCACGGCCCGGAAGACCTCGGGCAGCTCCGCGCGGTGCGTGGCGTAGAACCGGGCCAGCGGCACGGTGAGGTCGAAGCGGAGGCCCAGGTCAGCTGACGATCCCGGCAGGACCGCCACGTCGGGGTCGAGGCCGCGCCTTTGGACCCGGAAGATCAGCTTCTCGTTGTCCCCCGCCTGACCCGACTCGAGCCTCCCCAGCTCCTCGAGCGCCGGGGTCTCGATCTCCCGGTAGCCGTAGGACGCGAAAGAGTCCCGGATGGCAGCCAGGACGCCCTCCCTCCGGGCCTTCTCGTCGGGGAGGAAGTCGCGCATGCCACGCGGCGGCTGGACGTTGGGGGCCATCGGCCCAGACGCTACCGGCCGGCGGGCCGACCCTGCAGCGCCCGGGCCACCGGTCGGTGCCGGGCGCCCCGCGATCTCGGGCCCGGCGGATACCGCACTGGCGTCCCTGCGACGGTGACGCCGGATCGGTTCAGGCCGGCGGGCTCTCCTGGATCGGCGGCCAGATCTGGTCGGGACGGGCCGGTGGGCGTTGGGCCACGAGCCAGCGCTCCGCCTCCTCCACCAGGTCGGCCACCTGCCTGGCTTCCCGGCGGCGCCGCTGCCGCCACCGGATGAGCTCGACGACTCCCTGGCTCCAGGACATGACTACCTCCCCCGACAGCAACCGCTCCCCCGACAACAACCACGATCATCCTACTCACCCGCGCGCGCGACTGCAGCAGTCGATGACCGCTCCTGCACGGCGATGGCCTGCACGGACGCCAGGGGGCCGTGGCCGCGCGCCAAGACGCGATCAGCGGGACGCCGGGGGCCTCCCGACTTCAACCCCGGCTCGGGAGGACCCGGTAGGCGTCGTAAACGCTGTCGATCCGCTTGATCGCGTTGAGGACCGACTCCAGGTGGGTCGGGTCGGCCAGCTCGAACTCGAAGCGCATCCGGGTCACCCGGTCGTTCCCGGTCAGGGTCTCGCTGCGCAGGATGTTGAGATGGTGATCGGAGACCACCTTCCACACGTCGACGCCGAGGCGGCTACGATCGAGGGCCTTCAGCTCCACGGCAGCGGTGAACGACCCGCCCCGGTCGTCCCACTCCACTTCGATGAGCCGGCCGACCTCGCCGGCAGACAGGGCCACGGCGTTGGAGCAGTCGCTGCGGTGGACGCTCACCCCCCGGCCCCGGGTGACGAACCCGATGATCTCGTCACCGGGCACCGGGGTGCAGCAGCGCGAGAGGCGCACCATGACGTCGTCGAGACCCTCGACGTGCACCCCCTGGCGGGATCCGACCCGCCGCGGCCGCCTGGCCGTAGCCGGTATCTGGTCCTCGTGGTCGCCGGTGTGCAGCTCCCTGGCGACCCGCTGGGCAACCGATCGGGCCGACACGTGACCCTCGCCGATCGCCACGTGCAGCGCGTCGAGGTCGGCGTAGTGCATGGAGGCGGCCAGCTCGGCGAGGAGTGGGGAGTTGGTGAGCTTCTGGACCGGCAGCCCCTCCTTGCGGAGCGCTTTGGCCAGCTCGTCGCGGCCGGACTCGATGGCGTCCTCCCGCCGCTCCCGGCTGAACCACTGGCGGATCTTGGCCCGCGCCCGCGGCGTGGCCGCGACCTGCAGCCAGTCCCGGCTGGGTCCGGCGGAGGCGACCTTGGAGGTGAAGATCTCGATGCTGTCGCCCGATGCCAGCTTGGAGTCGAGGGGCACCAGCCGGCCGTTCACCCGCGCGCCGATGCAGCGGTGCCCGATCTCGGTGTGGATGCTGTAAGCGAAGTCGATCGGGGTCGCGCCCGACGGCAGCGTGACAACGTCGCCCTTCGGGGTGAACACGAAGACCTCGTCGGTCTCCAGGTCCAGCTTCAAGGTCTCGAGGAACTCGACCGGGTCGCTGCTCTCGGTGGACCAGTCGACGATGCGCTGGAGCCACGCCACGTCGGCGGCCGACGCCTGCTCCTTGTAGCCCCAGTGCGCGGCGATGCCCCGCTCGGCCCGGCCGTGCATCTCCCGGGTTCGGATCTGGATCTCCAGCGGCTTGCCCTGCGCTCCGACGACGGTGGTGTGCAGCGACTGGTAGAGGTTGAACTTGGGGGTGTTGATGTAGTCCTTGAAACGTCCCTGCACCGGCGTCCATGCGCCGTGCACCGCGCCGAGGGCGGCCCAGCAGTCCTTGACCGACTCGACGAGGATCCGCACCCCGACGAGGTCGTAGATCTCGTCGAACTCCTTGCCCTTCACGACCATCTTCTCGTAGATCGAGTAGAGGTGCTTGGGTCGGCCGGTGACCCGGCCCTCGATGCGCGCTGCGGCCAGACGCTCCTCGACCTGAGCGATCACCTGGGCGAGATAGAGGTCCCGCTCGGGGGCCCGCGTAGCGACCATCTGCTCGATCTCGGCGTAGCGTCGGGGGTGCAGGGTGGCGAACGCCAGATCCTCGAGCTGCCACTTGATGTCCTGGATGCCGAAGCGGTGGGCCAGCGGCGCGTAGATGTCCAGGGTCTCCTGGGCGGTGCGCTTCTGCTTCCACTCCGGCAGCGCGGCGACCGTGAGCATGTTGTGGAGCCGGTCGGCGAGCTTGATGAGCAGCACCCTCGGGTCCTTGGCCATCGCCACGAGCATCTTGCGGATGGTGGCCGCCTGCTGCGCCTGCTTGGAGTCGTAGCGCAGCCGGTCGAGCTTGGTCACGCCGTCGACGATGGCGGCGATCGTCGTCCCGAGCTCACGCTCGACGTCCTCCAGGGTGAGGATCGTGTCCTCGACCGCGTCGTGCAGCAGGGCGGCGGCGCAGGTGACGTCGTCGAGGCCGAGACCGGCGAGCAGGGTGGCCACCGCCAGGGGGTGGGAGATGTAGGCCTCTCCCGACGACCGCAACTGCCCCTCGTGGGCACGGTCGGCGACGTCGTAGGCGTGGAGCAGCAGGGCCGGGTCGCAGCGCGGGTGGCGGGCCCGGTAGGCGCCGAGCAGCGGGGCGAGGGCGTCGGCGCTCTGCACCTGCCGGCGCCAGGGCAGGACGCGCTCGACGGTCGCCACCGCCCTGCCCCGGGTGACCCCTTCGACCCGGCTCACCGTATGATCACCGCCGGGACGTTCACGGGTAGCTCACCAGCGAAACAGCCGGCACCGCACCCAGACGGGCCCGGCCGCCCAGGAACCCGAGCTCGAGGATGCAGCCGAAGCCGACCACCTCGGCACCTAGGCGTCCGGCGAGCCGGGTGACCGCCGAGGCGGTCCCACCGGTCGCGAGGACGTCGTCGATGACCAGCACGCGCTCGCCGACGGCCAGCGCGTCGGCGTGGATCTCCAGGGCGTCCGAGCCGTACTCCAAGGTGTAGGTCTCCCGCTCCACCTTCCAGGGGAGCTTGCCTGCCTTGCGCACGGGCACGAAACCGGCCCCCACCCGCAGAGCCACCGGGGCAGCCACGATGAAGCCGCGCGCCTCGATCCCGAGCACCTTGTCGACGCCAGCGTCCTCGAACGCGTCCGCCAGGGTCGCGACGCAGGCTGCGAACGCCCGGTCGTCGGCCAGCAGGGGGGTGATGTCCTTGAAGACCACGCCCTGCTGGGGGAAGTCGGCAACGTCCCGGACGAGGGCGGTCACGGTGTCGGTCTCCAAGGGCACGCGGCCACGGTACCGCCTCCCCGCCCGCCGCCCCGTACACCTCAGCAGCCAGCCACCGCCGGCCCGCAGCCACCCCCGGCCCGGCCCACGACCCCGCCCGCAGCCACCGCCGGCCCGCTGCCACGACCGCCTGCAAGCGAGGCGCTGGCCGGGCGCAGCGATCCCGGCTCGACTCGGAGCCGGGTCAGCGGCGCTTCTTCTTGCGGGGTCGTGGCGGGTTGCGCGGGGCCGACGAGCGGGGAGGCACCGGGGTCGCCGGGCGCCCCGCCGGACTCGCCCCGGTGACCCCGCCGAGGGCGGCCGCCCCGTTGGTCGCGTCGGACCCGTTGGTCGCGTCGGACCCGTTGGTCGCGTCGGACCCGTTGGTCGCGTCGGACCGGTCC
>JAJZWW010000056.1:9334-12500 GCA_021846485.1 Actinomycetes bacterium | reverse complement strand
AGCAGGAGGCAGAGCCACTGCCACACACTAGGTTGACCCGAGATGCCGTCCCCCAGCCGCCAGAAGCTCCCGCCGGCGACCCTCGTGCTGTTCGTGCGGCACGGCACGACACCGACCACCGGCCAGGTCCTGCCCGGCCGGGCCCGCGGCCTCCACCTGGCCGAATCGGGCCGGACCCAGGCGGAGGCGGTGGCAACCCGGCTGGCGGAGTGGACCGGCGGGCCGGTGTCGGCATCTCCGCCGACCAAGGGTGCGGGGCGGGGCCCGGGACGCTCCCGCAGGGCACCCCGCCGTCCTGCGGTCACCGGGGTGTACGCCTCCCCGCTGGAGCGCACCCGGGAGACGGCAGCACCGATCGCGAGGGCGCTCGGCCTCCCGGTGACCGCCGAGCGGGGCCTGCTCGAGTGCGACTTCGGCGCCTGGACCGGCGCCGCCCTGTCGGACCTGGCCAAACGCCCCGAGTGGGCGACGGTGCAGCGCTACCCGAGCGGGTTCAGCTTCCCCGGCGGCGAGTCCTTCGCCGGGATGCAGCGGCGCATGATCGAGACCGTCTCCGCCCTGTGCGCTCGCCACCGGGGTGAGACGATCGTCGCGGTGTCCCACGCCGACCCGATCAAGGCGGTGGTCGCCGACGCCGTCGGCACCCACCTCGACTTGTTCCAGCGGATCGTCATCTCGCCGTGCTCGGTCACCGCGATCAGCTACGGGTCGACCGGACCAACGGTGCTGGCGGTCAACTCGACCGGCTCGCTCGGAGAGCTCCGGCCGTCGTGAACGAGAGCTTCGACCTGGCCGACGCCGACCGGCTGACGGTCGGGACGGTCGGCGCCCCGGGCCGGCGGGTGTTCTACCTGCAGGCCGCGCAGGCCGGCCGGATCGTGACCCTGAAGGTGGAGAAGCAGCAGGTGGCCGTGCTGGCCGAGGCGCTCGTCGAGCTGCTCTCCGACCTGCCCGCCCCCGAAGCGGTGCCCTCGGCCGGCGAGCTGCTCCTCCCGGTCGAGCCCCTGTGGGGGGTCGGCGGCATGCAGATCGCCTACGACCAGGAGGGCGACCGGCTGGTCCTGGTAGCCCAGGAGCTGCTCGCAGACGACGACGCCGACGAGGACGACGCCGCCGTCGGGCGCCTGCGGTTCACCCGGGAGCAGGCCGCGGCGCTGATCTCCCGCAGCCAGGAGCTGGTAGAGGCGGGGCGTCCACCGTGCCCCTGGTGCGGCCACCCCCTCGACCCCACCGGGCACTCGTGTCCCCGGACCAACGGTCACCGGCCCCCGACGCCGTGAGGCTGCTGGCGTCCGGCCGGCTGGAGATCGAGGGACGGATGCCCTGGAGCAGCAACGGCACCTTCCTCTGCTCGGTCGGCGAGCCGGTCGACCCGGCGGGGACGCCCCTGCTGGCGGCGGTGTACAAGCCGTTGCGCGCCGAGCGTCCCTTGTGGGACTTCCCCGGCGGCTTGTACCGCCGGGAGGTCGCCGCCTACGAGCTGGCCGCCCAGCTCGGCTGGCAGCTGGTGCCCGAGACCGTCGGGCGCGAGGACGCCCCCCTCGGCGTCGGGTCCGTCCAACGCTTCGTCGCCGCGGACTTCGAGCAGCACTACTTCACCCTGCTCGACGACGAGCGCCACCACCCGACCCTGCGGCGCATGGCGGCCTTCGACGCGGTCGCCAACAACGCCGACCGCAAGGGGGGCCACTGCCTGCTCGACGGCGACGGGCAGATCTGGGGGATCGACCACGGCCTGTGCTTCCACACCGAGCCGAAGCTGCGCACCGTGATCTGGGACTGGGCGGGCGAGCCGATGGACGAGCAGTCCATCGACGACCTGGCCCGTCTGGTGGAGACCGGGCCGTCAGAGACTCTGGCCCGCTGGCTCACGCCCGACGAGGTCTCGGCGATGCTCACCCGGGCGCGCCGGCTCCTGCGGCGCCGGCGGCTACCCGAGCCACGGAGCGACCGGCCCTTCCCCTGGCCGCTCGTGTGAGCCGAGGCCCTCGCCAGCCACCGGGGCACCGTGGCGGAGCCCCGCAGCGTGCCCTTGACGCCCCGGGAGGCAGCGCCGGCTCGTCCCCATCGCTGCATGGATCTCACCCCGGCTGCGCCGTCAACAGCTCCCCTGCGGTGGGGCGGTGCTCCGGGCGCCGGGCATCCCGGAGGGCTGGCGGTGCCGTGCCGCCCAGAACGGGGCGTCGAGGAGAACCAGTGACACGAGACCCACACCGGCCGCCCCCAGGAGGTACCAGGGCCAGGGTCCGAGCACCGAGAGCAAGCTCTCCGTCGGCGGCTCATGGCCCAAGAACATGTAGTTTGCCCCGGTCAGCTAGTCGACCAGGCCGACACCGACGGTGTAGACCACGGTGAGCGCGTACACCCGCCGCACGGCGCCCGGTCTCGGAGAGAGCCCCATGCCCGCCACCAGGAACAGCGCAGCGGCGACCACCGCCACGTGCCCCACCGTGTACTGGATGAACAGCAGGTGCGGGAAGCGATCCGGCAGCTCTGGGGTGGCCACCGCCTCCAGGGTGCCGGCCAGGCCCCAGAAATAGGTGAGCTCGACGAGCCAGGGAGTGCGCCACCAGCACGCTCCGGCCGCCACGAGCACAGCCATGTCGCAGAGGTAGAGCGGCAGGCCCGTCCTCACCGACCATGGGCCGGGATGGAGCGACGTGTACACCCAGAGCGCGCCCTTCGCCACCAGCACCACGGCCAGGACCCGGGCAGCAGTGCCCTGCCAACGCCCGGGACGGAGGCGGCTCACAACGCAGCCCACCAGGGTGACGACCCCGGCGGTGCCGACCATCGCCCAGTAGGCCGAGGGGCTCTCCAAGTCCCTACCTCCCCCACCAGGCTCGCGCGATCGCCGCCCGCAGCGGCGGCACCTACTGAGAAGGAACGTGCCTGCTGGACTTCTTCACCAGGCTCACCTCGGGGTTCGGGTGCGAAACATCTCCAGCGGGCAAGTTTCTCCTCGGTACCTCTAGCGGCGGGCCCGGAGCGCTTCGATCAGCTTCGGCAGGACCTTGTTGACATCACCGACGACGCCCAGGTCGGCGATCGAGAAGATCGGGGCCTCCTGGTCCCTGTTGATCGCGACGATGTGCTTCGCGCCCTTCATCCCGACCATGTGCTGGGTGGCCCCGGATATCCCGGCGGCGACGTAGACGGTGGGCTT
>JAJZWW010000056.1:0-9324 GCA_021846485.1 Actinomycetes bacterium | reverse complement strand
TGGGCTTCACCGGCTTGCCGGTCTGGCCGACCTGGTGGGAGTAGGGCACCCAGCCGGCGTCGACGATCGCCCGCGAGGCTCCGGGAGCGCCGTGCAGCAGCCCGGCCAGCTCCTCGATCATCCGGTAGCCGTCCGCCTGGCCGAGCCCGCGACCGCCGGAGACCACCACCGCTGCCTCGTCGAGCTTGGGGCCTTCGCTGCCTTCTGCGTGGCGCTCGGTGATGCGCGCCGACCCGCTCGTCCCGAGGTCGGGAACCTCCCAGGTGTCGACCGTCGCCGGGGCACCCCCGGAGCCCTCCGCGGCGAACGACTTGGTCCGCACCACGAAGATCCCCGGTCCGTCCCCGCTGAACCGCGCGGTCAGGACCTCGTTGCCCCCGAAGATCGCGTGCTGCGACAACAGGGCCCCGGCGCCGTCCAGTTCGAGGCCGACGACGTTGGTGAGCACCGGCCGGTCGAGACGGGCGGACAGGCGCGCGGCGATGTCCCGACCGTCGTAGTTGTGCGGCACGAGGATCGCGGCTGGCGCCCCGCTGGACGCGATCCGCGCGGCCATGGCCGCAGCCACCGCCGGCCCGGGCAGGCCCCCGTCGAGATCCCCGACGCTGTGGAGGACCGCCGCTCCGTGCGCGCCGGCCTCGGCAGCCAGCGCCCCGGCCTCTCCCCAGGTCACGCCCTCGACGCGCCCGGCGAGGTCTTTCCCCTTGGTGAGCAGCTCCAACGACAGGGGGGCAACGTGGTCGTCCTGGCGGTCGACGACCACCCAGATGGTCTCCACGGGCATGGTTCGCGATCCTCCTCAGATGACCTTGAGCTGCTCGAGGAACGCCACGATCCGCTCGTGCGCGTCGCCCTCGTCGACCACGATCTCCCCCGCATCGCGGGCCTCGGCCGCCACGACCGACACGACCTCCTGGCGGGCGCCGGCCAAGCCCACCGTCGCCGGGTCGATCCCGAGATCGGAGAGGCCCAGCCGCTCGATCGGCTTGTTCTTGGCGGCCATGATCCCCTTGAACGACGGGTACCGGGGCTCGACCACCCCGGCGGTGACGCTCACCACCGCTGGCAGCGGCACCTCGACCTCGTCGTAGCCCGCCTCGGTCTGACGGTCGGCGTGCACCACCCCGTCCTTCACCGCCAGGCGCTTCGCGAAGCTCACCGACGGCATGCCGAGCAGCTCGGCGAGCTGCACCGGGACGGTGCCGGTGTAGCCGTCGGTGGACTCGGTCGCGGTGAGGACCAAGTCGGGCTCCGCCCGCCGGACGGCGGCAGCGAGCACCTTGGCGGTCGACAGGGCGTCGGAGCCGGCCAGGGCGTCGTCGGAGACGAGGATCGCCCGGGCGGCGCCCATCGCCAGCGCGGTGCGCAGCCCGGAGGTCTCGTCGTGGGGGGCCATCGACACCAAGGTGACCTCGCCGCCGGTCGCCTCCGCCAGCTGGAGGCCCAGCTCGACGCCGTAGGCGTCGGAGTCGTCGAGGACCAGCTTCCCCTCCCGGACGAGGGTGTGGGTGTCGGGGGACAGCCGACCGGGGTTGGCCGGGTCGGGGATCTGCTTGGCGCAGACTACGACGTGCATGGACGGTAGTCTCCCCCAGGTCGGCCAGCTTGCACCACTTGGTCGCCCCGGCGACCCCGGTCGAGCGCCACCGGCGCCCCCGGCGGTGGCCGCCGGCGGCAAGATGCCTCCCCGGGCTGGCACGGCCCCGACCGTGGCGGCCGGCGGCTTTCCGGGTAGCGAGCGGGCACCGACCCTGAGGAGGACCCTGGTGGCGACGAGCGACGACGAGGTGCACCTGGTGGTGCCGGCGATGCCGGAGTACCTCCGCCTGGCACGGGTCACCGCAGCGGGGCTCGCCAGCCGGCTCGGGTTCAGCTTCGACGAGGTGGAGGACCTGCGCCTGGCCATCGACGAGATGTGCTTCGGGCTCACCGGCAACAGCGGCCGGGACGGCACGGTGGCGATCCGCTACGTGCTCGGCGACGGGAGCCTCGTGGTCGAGGGAGAGGGTCGTTTCCGCACCGACGGCGAGGTCGCGCTCTCCGAGCTGTCCGAGGTGATCCTCGCCGCCCTGGTCGACGAGCACGACCTGCACGACGGGGAGGGCGGGCCCAGGTTCCGGCTGGTGAAGCGGCGCCACGACGCCTCCCCCCGGTGAGCCGCCGGCCACCGCAGCGCAAGGAGCTGCGAGCCAAGTTCGCCGAGCTGGCCGAGACCGGCGACCCGGCGCTGCGAGACGAGCTGGTAGAGGCCCACCTCGGCCTGGCCCGGTACCTCGCCCGCCGCTTCGCCAACCGCGGCGAGCCGCTCGACGACCTGGTCCAGGTGGCCTCGGTCGGGCTGGTCCGGGCGATCGACCGCTTCGACCCGTCGAGGGACGTGGAGTTCAGCACCTACGCCACCCACACGATCGTGGGCGAGCTCAAGCGCCACTTCCGGGACCGGGGCTGGGCGATCCGGGCACCTCGCCGCATGCAGGAGCTGTACCTTAGGCTCGGTACGGTCGTCGCGACCCTCGGCGGCCAGCTCGGCCGCTCCCCCGCCATCGCCGAGCTCGCCGCCGAGGTCGGGGTCTCCGAGGAAGAGGTGCTCGAAGCGCTCGAAGCCGGCCAGGCGTACCGGTTCGCCTCCCTGGACGCCCCCGTCTCGGCGCCCGCCGCCGGCGACGGTGACCGTGACGGCGACACCCTCGGGGCCCGCCTCGGCGCCGAGGACCCCGAGATCGAGGCCGCCGAGCAGCGGGCCATGCTCTCACCCCTCCTCCGCCGCCTGCCGGAGCGCGAAAGGCTCATCGTCCAGTTGAGGTTCTTCGACGGGCTCACCCAGTCCGAGATCGCCGCCCGCCTGGGCATCTCCCAGATGCACGTGTCGCGCCTGCTGGCGCGCAGCGTCGCCCGGCTGCGCTCCTCCGCCGGCGCCGGCTAGGCCGGTCAGCACCCTCACGTGCGTGTCCTGCTGCTCGTCAACGCCTCTGCCTCGGCGGTGACCGCACGCGCCCGGGTGGTGATCCAAAAGGCCCTCTCCGCGGACCACGAGGTGCAGGTTGCCGAGACCCGGCGGAGGGGTCATGCCACCCGCCTGGCCCAAGGGGCGGCAGCGGAGGGCGTGGACGCCGTCGTCGTGCTCGGGGGGGACGGGACGCTCAACGAGGCGGCCAACGGGCTCGCCGGAACGGGAACCGCCCTGGGGGTGCTACCCGGGGGGAGCACCAACGTGCTCGCCCGCACGATCGGGATGACCAACGACCCCGTCGAGGCCACCGGCGAGCTGCTGGCCTCCCTGGCCGGAGGGCGGATCTGCCCCATCCCTCTCGGCCAGGTCAACGGCCGCTACTTCTTGTTCCACCTCGGGGCGGGCTTCGACGCCGCGGTGGTCGCCGAGGTGGAGAAGCGGGCGCGGGCCAAGCGCTACCTCGGGGCGGCGGTGTTCGTCACCGCGGCGCTGACCACTTGGGCCCCGGGGCTCGGGAGGCCGAGGACCTCCTTCAGCGTCGAGGGGACCGTCGGGGGTCCAGGTCGCTACGCCTGCGGCGCCGGGAGCGCGAGGCCGCCGGGGAGCCGGGACCTCCCGGGCGTCGAGGGCTTCGACGGGGTCTTCGCGATCTGCCTCAACACCGGCCCGTACACCTACCTCGGTCCCCGCCCGCTCGACCTGCTGCCGGGGTTGCGCCTCGGCGACGGGCTCGGCCTGGTGGTGTTCGGGTCGGTCGGGCTGCCGACCCTGCTCGGGGTGACCGGCGCCGCCCTCCGGGGTCGCCCGCGCCCCCTGGCCGGCTTCCGGTGGGTCCGGGCAGAACGGGGCCTGGCCCAGGTGGAGCTGGTCTCCCGCGACTCCCTTCCCTACCAGGTCGACGGTGACTACGCCGGCGAGGCCGAGCACCTGGTGATCCGGCAGGTGCCCGACGCGCTCCGCCTCGTGCTGCCGTTCGACACCGGGGCCGAACCTCTCCGCTGCTGACCCTCCCGAGCCGAGCGGGGGCGCCGGCGAGCCAGGGGCTCTTGCAACCGGCGACAGGGTGCTTGCAGCAGGACCGGACCGGCCTTAGAGTGGTTGTCCGGACTTGGGCGGATCGTTGCCCGCCACATGACGTGAAAATTTTCACAACCTGCGCGGAGGAACACGTGGCGCTCACCTGGAGCCGCACGATCGAATGGGACGTCGACGACTGGCGCGAAGATGCGTCGTGTCGCGACACCGACCCGGACCTGTTCTTCCCGGTCGGCACCACCGGCCCGGCCGTGGAGCAGATCGCCGCGGCCAAGGCGGTGTGCTACGACTGCGGCGCCCGGACCGCCTGCTTGGAGTTCGCCCTGGAGACCAACCAGGAGTCGGGCATCTGGGGCGGCACCTCCGAGGACGAGCGCCGCAAGCTGCGCAAGTCCTGGCTGGCCAGCCGCCGGCGGGCCGCCTGCTGAGGACCCGCTATGCGGTGGAGAGCCGGAACGGCATCCTTGCGACGTTGACGTCGCTGTGGCGGCGCAGCTCGTTGGCGAGGATGATGCCGCGCTGGTTCTGGAGGAGCTGGTGGCGCCACTTCCTCGGCTCGAGCTCGGGGAGGAGGACGAATATCTGGGAATGGCCCTGCTGCCGTAGCGCGTCGAGGTAGGTGAGCATGGACTTGGTGACCGAGCGAGTACGGGGACGCAGGACCGTGAGCGGCACTCCGGGGTTCCAGCGGTCCCAGTCGGCCCGGAGCGACTCCGCCACTTCGTCGTCGAACTGCACGCTGACCGCCACCACCTCCTCGCCCAACGACAGGGCCGTCGTGAGGGCGGCTGCGGTCATCCGCGATACGGCCGTGACCGCCACGACGACCAGGCTCTTTTCCGCTGCAGGGGTGGGGGGCAGCGTGCCGAGGCCAATCTCGGTGGCGACGTCTCGGTAGTAGGCGTCGATGCGGGAGAAGAGCAGGATCAGCGCGGGTACGGCGATCACCACGACCCAGGCACCACCGGTGAACTTGGTGACGACGAAGATGACCGTCGCCACTGCCGTCATCGCCGCCCCGAGGCCGTTGAGCCCAGCCCGGGCCCACCAGCGCCTCGGCCGCTCCCGATGCCAGTGGCGCACCAGGCCGACCTGGGCGAGGGTGAAGCCGGTGAACACCCCGATGGCGAAGAGCGGGATGAGCGCGTTGGTATTGGCATCGACCGCGACGAGCAGTGCTCCGGCCAGCACAGCCAAGACCACCACGCCGTAGCGGTAAACGGGACGGTCGCCGCGCAGACCGAACACGTGCGGGAGCAGGTGGTCCCGGGCAAGCAGGCTGGCAAGTACCGGCAGGCCGCCGAAGGAAGTGTTGGCGGCGACAGCCAGGATCGCGGTGGTCGACAGGTCGACCACGTAGTAGATCGCCCCCCGCCCGACCGACGCCCCGGTGATCTGGCTGAGCACCGTTTGAGACGCCTCGGGCGCGATGTGGAAGCGGACGGTGAGGACTGACAGCCCGAGCAGCATCGTGCCGAGGATCCCGCCCAAGAGCATCTCGGTACGCATCGCCCGGCGCACCTTGGGCTCACGGAAGGCGGGTACGTCGTTGGCGATGGCCTCCACCCCGGTCAGGGCGCTGCAGCCGGCGGCAAACGCCTTCAAGACGAGCAGCACGCCGACAGCCGCCGCCGCGGTGGGGACGGCCACGTGGATCCCGGCCCCGGGCATCGGGTGGGACCGGAAGAACCCGGCGGCGATCACCACGTAGATCCCGACGATGAACACCGCCGTCGGCAACAACAGCGCTCGGGCGCTCGTCGCCAGCCCTCGCAGGTTGAGCACGGTCAGCACCGCAAGGATCCCGAGTCCTATCGGCAGGCTGTCGGGACCGAGCCGCGGGAAGGCCGACGCCAAGGCAGCGACGCCCGCGGCGATCGACACCGCCACGGTGAGCACGTAGTCGACGGTGAGCGCGGCGGCCGCCAGCAGGCTTGCCCGACGACCGAGCTCGGCCTTGGACACCGCGTAGCAGCCACCCCCGTCGGGGTAGGCCTGGATCACCTGGCGATAGGAGAACACCAGGATCACGAGCAGCACCACGATGGCAACGGTGATCGGCTCGATCTCGGCGAGCGCGCCAGCCCCGGCGCTCGCCAGCACCAGGAGCATCGCCTCCGGGCCGTAGGCCACGGAGCTGATGGCATCGAGGGAGAGGGCGGGTATGCCCTCGAGACTCGTGATCTGCCCGCTCGGCCCGTCGCCGGTACCGGGGTCGACTCCGGAGCTGCCGGCGAACACGCTCGTGTCGCTCGTCGAGTCGGTGTGGTCCATCGGCGGGCTCCTCACGGTGGGCAACGGCCGGATCAGGTGGTCCGGGTCGCCTCGATCTTCGCAGCATGGGAGCGTCGTCGGGGTCACCTCGCCAGTCCCGACCTCGTCAGCTCGGACCGGCGCGCCACCAAGGCGGGACCGCGCAGCGCTGGCTACAGCTGGCGGCCGTCGCCAGGGGCCTGGGAGACGCCCAGCTCAACCTGCCCCACGAGATCCGCTCCCACGGCTTGCGGGAGCTCGCCGCGGTCGAGGGCTCCCGGGGCCCGGGCAGCTCCGAAGAAAGGCCCCTTCCTGCGCAACAGCGCGGCACTGCTACCAAAGGGTGGAGGCGAACGGCCTCGTCGCAGCAACGCCCGGCGTCTCCCGCGCAGGCCGTGACGATCAGCGCTGCGCTGTAGCGGCGGTCGCGGCGGCGGGTCGCTGGAGCCCGGCTCGCAGCGTAGCGACCTGGTGTCTGTAGCGGCGGCGGCCGATCAAGCGGAACGCGACCCGCCCCGCCACGGGCACGCGTGGCAAGAACCGGGCCTGCTCGGCCGGAGACGCCTCCTCCAGCACCGCACCGAGCAGGAACAGCAGGCGCTCCTTGGGAGTGTCGGCGAACCCTCGTTCACCTACCTGGTCCCACTCGGTGACGCTCAGGTGCTCCTCCACCAGTGGCAGGACCCGCTTTTCCTCTTCGGCGAGGTGCTCGTCCAAAGCGACCGACAGCGCCTCCGATGTCTCCGCCAGCCGCTGGGCAGCCAGGGGGCTGGCGCTCGACTGCCAGGGCGCGAGTAGCTGCCTCACCTGTTCGAGAAGACCCGCGACCGTTTCGTGCTGAGCTTGCATCCGCGCCACCAGCCCGTCGTCGAGCGGGGCACGCTGGAGCAACTTCGGCCACACCAGCTCGTCCTCGCCGCTGTGATGGTGGTGCAGCGCGTCGAGCAGGCCGGCGACGTGCGCCGCGACCCGCCCCGCCTGGGCGGTGTCCCCTGCCCCAACGTGGCGCACCAACCGGGGGGCCAGACGGAGCTCCCGGCGGAACACTCGGTGGACCAAGACCATGTCGGTAGTGTCAGGTTTGACGCTCATTGTTCTTCCTCCTCTCGTCACCTCGAGCGGGCCTGGCGACCAGCGGAGGTGCTTGCGGCGACCGGCCGATGGTGTCCCTTCCCGAGAAGATGAACATCCGTGCGCCGCACGGATGTTACGCGTGCGGCCCCGCCGGCACCGGCTACCCGTAGATCGTCGAGCCCCGGCTCTGCCGGGAGGCGCCGGCGATCAGCTCGGCCCTGCTGGAGGCGCCGACTTTGGCGAGGATGTGGGCCACATGGCTCTCCACCGTCCGCTTGGAGACGAACAGCTCCTCGGCGATCTCCCCGTTGGACAGGCGCCGAGCCACCAAGGCGGCCACCTTGCTCTCGGCGTCGCTCAGCGCTTCCCACCCGCTGGCGGGCCGCCTGCGGGGGCCGCGGGTGCCGAGACGCAGCCCTGCCCGGCGCCACGACGCTCGGGCTCGCGAAGCTGACCAGTCGGCTCCCAGCTCGGACCAGATCCCGAGGGCTTCTCCAGCGACCGCTCCTGCCTCATCGGTCCTGCCAACCTTGGCCAGGGCCGCCGCCGCGTCGGAGGCCGTGGTCGCCTGCTCGGCACGCCGGGGGCTTTCACGGTAGGCCTGCACGGCGTCCAGCAGACAGTCGGGGTCGGCGTCGGCCAGCCCGCGTGCCCGACCCGCCGCTCCGCGCAGGCTGGCCACCCCGGGGTTGGCGTCTGCCACGCCCTGCACGGCGGCAGCCACCCGGTCGGCCAGCGCTTTGTCGCCCGAGGCCGCCGCCAAGGATGCCAGATCGGGGCCGATCGTCCGGTACTCGGTTGCCATCCCCGCGTCCGCGCAGGTCTCCCACGCTTGTTCCAGGACCTCGAGCGCGCGGCCGCTGTCTGCGTTCCCCGCGAGGCATCCGGCACGGGCTTGCGCCACCCAGCCCACCCGGTACTCTCGCCCTCCGGCGTCGAGCAGGGTCAGGGCAGGAGCCAACGCTTTGGCTGCGGCTCTGGGACCGCATCGGTGCAGTGCGATCAGCGACTCGAGGGAGATGAAGGCTGTCTGCCAGCCGGTGCCCGTCTCCTCCGCCAGTCGTCCGGCCGCGTCGAGCTCCGCGGTAGCATCATCCCAGCGGCCAGCGAAGAACGCTATGTATGCCTCCGCCAAGTGCGCGAACAGCAGTCCGGTCGGCGAGCCGGTGGATTCGGCAGCTACCCGACCCCCTGCCGCCAAGACGGCCGCAGCCTGCACGTCGTCGGCGTCGGCCAGCACGAGGGCGTAGGCGAGACGGTGGGCGTAGCCCCTGTACAGCTCTGGGGACGGATCCGATTCGCTCAGCGCCACGGCCCGGGCAGCGTGGTCCATGGCCCGGCCGAGCTGAGCCCGGGAGCTCGCTACTTGCGCCAGCGTCAGCTGCGCTCTCGCCAGGGTCGGCCCGTCGGCAGTCCTGGTTGCCATCACTTCGGCGTCGCCCGCCAGAGCTTCAGCGCCGGCCAAGTCACCGTCGAAGAAGTGCAGTTGAGCCGACCAGGCCACCAGCTGGCCTCTCTCCGCTTCCGACAGCGTCTCAGAGGCCACCGCCTGCTCCATCTGGGACATCGCGTCCTGCAGTCGTCCTTGAACGAGCAGCGATTGGATCAACGCGCTCCGCAGCGACCACTCCTCGGCGGGCGGTGTACCGCCGGTGAGCAGCGTGCGACAAAGGTCCGCTCCTTCCGTCACCTGACCAGACGCCAGTAGGCAGAGCGCCAGGCTCGCCTGGGCCTCCGGCCCGAGCGGGTCCTCGAGTCCAGCCAGGGTGACCAGCCGGCTCCACAGCTCGGCCGCGCCAGCCGGATCCCGGGTCGCCAGCGTCCGCGCTGCCGCGGCCACCCAGGACAGAGCTTGCGGGTCACCAGCGGCACTTCGCAAGACATGCTCGGCAACCTTCGGTCGCGGTAGGGACCGCCCTTGCGGGCGGCCCCCCGCACAGATCCCGGCGTGCGGTATTCCCGCACCGGGCTCCTGCCTCAGGTACGAACGGCAAAGCGTGCCTCCGGGTAGG
>JAJZWW010000055.1 GCA_021846485.1 Actinomycetes bacterium | reverse complement strand
CCTGGGAGCGGGCCGCGTCCAAGGCCTGGCTCGACAGCGTCGTCGAGTCGGTGCGCATGTAGGTGATGAACCCGGCCTCGTAGAGCGCCTGGGCGACGCGCATGGTGCGCGCCGAGCCGAAGCGCAGCTTGCGGCCGGCCTCCTGCTGAAGGGTCGAGGTCATGAACGGCGGGGCCGGCGAGCGCCGCCACGGCTTCTCCTCCACGCTGCGCACCGCGAAGTCCCGGCCGTCGAGGCGGCCCACCAGGGCGCGCGCTGCGGGCTCGTCGAGGCGCACCACCTCGTCGCGGCCCAGGGTCCCGTCCTCGGAGAAATCCCTCCCCGTCGCGAGGCGCCGGCCGTCCAAGGAGACGAGGGCGGCGCCGAAAGAGCCCTGCCGCTCTTCGGGCCGGTCCACTCCACGCAGCTCGAAGGTGCCCTTCAGGTCCCAGTACTCCGCAGCCCGGAACCTCATGCGGGCCCGCTCCCGCTCGACCAACAGGCGCGTCGCCGGCGACTGGACCCTCCCGGCGGAGAGGTTGCGCATGACCTTCTTCCAGAGGACCGGCGACACCTCGTAGCCGTACAGCCGGTCGAGGATCCGACGGGTCTCCTGGGCGTCCACCAGCCGCCGGTCGAGGTCCCGGCTCTCGGCCACAGCACGCTCGATAGCCGGCCGGGTGATCTCGTGGAAGACCATCCGCCTCACCGGCACCCGCGGCGCGAGGACCTCCAGCAGGTGCCAGGCGATGGACTCCCCCTCGCGGTCCTCGTCGGTGGCGAGGTACACCTCGCTGGCGTCCCTCAAGAGGGCCTTCAGCTTGCGAACCTGGTCGCGTTTCTCCGGGCTCACCACGTAGAGGGGCTTGAAGTCGTTGTCGACGTCCACCCCCAGGCGAGCCCACGGCTCGCCCTTGTAGGCCGGCGGCACGTCGGCAGCGTTGCGTGGCAGGTCCCGGATGTGCCCGATCGAGCTCTCGACCACGTACTCGGGGCCGAGGAAGCCTGCGATGGTCCGGGCCTTGGCCGGGGACTCGACGATGACAAGGGGTCTGGGCATGGCGATCGCAGGGAGCCTAGGAGCCCGGGAAGGGTCCGTCGGTGCCGGGCCGCTCGGAGCCGGCGGGGCGTCGCCCGGCGGGTGGTCCGCCGCGGGCGCCTGGCGGTGACCGACCCGGTCCAGACACTCATCGACATCGCCGCGCGCGACTCTGCGGCCCCCGACCGGGGTGGCCCTACCGGGGGCGGCAACCCCGGCCCAGGGGGACGACCGGCCCGGCCGCGCTGCGCCCGGTGCGCTCCACGTGCCGGGGCCGGCGAGCTGTGCCCGATGAGCCGCCGGGAGCCGGCGACCCGACGAGCCCCCCGCCGGCGGCCTACCCGTCGCCTCCCACCAGGCGGGACCTCACCTCGAGCAGCTGGTCGACGAGGTCACCGGACTCCGAGCGGGCGTAGGTCTCGATCGCCGCGACCAGCACCTCGCGGTGCGCCCCGACGGCCACGCCGCCGCCGGGGCCCTGCGACACCGAGCCCTGCCCGCCTGCGCCCTGAGAGGCCACACCCGCGTAGGCGGTGGCCGGCGCTGCGCCGCCCGGGCCAGCGGCCTCGTCGGAGATCACGTCGAGGCCATGGGTCCGCCGCTTGGAGAAGGCTATCCCGGCGAGGATCACCGCGCCGGCCAGCACTGCGACGAGGGTCCGCAGAGCGATGTCGCTGCGCAGCGAGAGCACCGCGGGGAGCACGAGCAGGCTCACCAGGTTCATGACCTTGATGAGCGGGTTGAGCGCCGGTCCTGCAGTGTCCTTGAACGGGTCGCCGACGGTGTCGCCGATCACCGCTGCCTTGTGGGCCTCTGATCCCTTGCCTCCCTCGTGGCCGTCCTCGATGTACTTCTTGGCGTTGTCCCAGGCACCGCCGGAGTTCGACAAGAAGTTGGCCATCAGCTGGCCGGTGAGGATCGTGCCTGCGAGGAAGGCGCCGAGGGCGAGCGGCCCGATGGCGAAACCGACCACCACCGGCGAAAGGATGGCGAGCAGCGCCGGCGTGGCCAGCTCCCGCAGCGACGCCGCGGTGCAGATGTCGATGACCCGGCCGTACTCGGGCCTCTCGGTGCCGTCCATGATCCCGGGGTGCTCGCGGAACTGGCGGCGCACCTCGTTGACCACCGTCCCCGCGGAGCGCCCGACCGCCCGGATGGCGAGCGAGCTGAACAAGAAGGCGATCGACCCGCCGATCAGCAGGCCAATGAAGATCTTCGGGTTGGCGACGTTGACGATCGTGGCGGAGACCCGCTCGTAGAGGTTGTTGCCGTGGGTGACCACCCCGAGCTGCTGGGCGATCGTCTGCACGTAGGCCGAGAAGATCGCCACCGCGGCGAGGACCGCAGAGCCGATGGCGAACCCCTTGGTGATCGCCTTGGTCGTGTTGCCCACCGCGTCGAGGCTCACCATGATCCGCTCGGGCTCCCCGCCGAACTCCCCGCTCATCTCCGCGATCCCCGCCGCGTTGTCCGATACCGGGCCGAAGGTGTCCTCGGAGACAACCATGCCGGTGGTCGACAGGAGCCCGAGGCCGGTGAGGGCGACCAGGTAGAGCGAGAACTCGATGCGGCCGCCACCGAGGGCGATGGCCACGACGATGGCGAGAACGATGGCGAGGATCGCCGGCACGGAGCTCTCCAGGCCGCCGCTGATACCGGACAGGACGGTGGTGGCCGGGCCGGTGCGGGCCGACTCGGCGATCTCCCTCACCGGGGAGGTCTCCGTCGAGGTGTAGTACTCGGTGATGCGGCTGGCAACCTGGCCGAGTACCACCCCGGTCACCACCGCCCAGAACACCTTGAGCTCGTGGACGTAGAACTGGGCGACGAAGAAGGTCCCGACGATGGTGAGCACCGCGGCGAGCAGGAAACCCCGGTTGATCGGGGCCATCGCCGAGCGGTCCCTGGGGGTCGCGCGGACGCTGAGCACCCCGACGATCGACGCCAGGATGCCGATCGCCGGCACCGCGAGGGGGAAGGTGAGGCCGAGCGCGGGATTGAGCCCGATGCTGCGGAAAGCGGCGTTGCCGAGCAGCAGGCTGGCAACCAGGATGACGGCGTAGGACTCGAACAGGTCGGCCGCCATGCCGGCGCAATCGCCCACGTTGTCGCCGACGTTGTCCGCGATGGTGGCGGCGTTGCGAGGGTCGTCCTCGGGGATGCCGGCCTCGACCTTGCCCACCAGGTCGGCGCCGACGTCGGCCGCCTTGGTGAAGATCCCGCCGCCGACCCGCATGAACAAAGCGATCAGCGAGCAGCCGAAGCCGAAGCCGACCAGGATCGCGGTCGCCGAGTTCTGGGCGAGCATGACGATGATCGTGGCGCCGAGCAGCCCGAAGCCGACGACGAACAGCCCGGTGATGCCCCCGGTGCGAAAGGCGACCCTCAGCGCTGCGGGCAGGGAGCCCTCGCGGGCGGCCGCTGCGGTCCTCACGTTCCCCCGCACCGCGGTGCTCATGCCGATGAACCCGGCAGTGCCCGAGAGCGTGGCGCCGGCGAGGAAGGCAAGGGTCCGGTAGATGGCCGCGGGCACGAAGCCGATCACGACCCGCCCGGTGGCGACGTCGGTGACCCGGGTCGAGGTCACGAACACGAGGATCGCCAGGGGGATGACGATGAGGCCGATCGTCTTGAACTGACGGCGCAGGTAGGCGCCGGCGCCCTCCTGGACCGCCCTGGCGATCTCGATCATGGTCGGGGTGCCCTGATCCGAGGCGAGCACCCCGCGCACGAGGATCAGCCCGGTGGCGATAGCCACGAGCGCGCAGGCCGCCGCGAAGACCAACCACCCCCACTCCGCGGCGTGAAGGGTGAAGGCCTGGTAGCCCCCGTCGGCAAGCGGTCTCATCTGCTCTGCTTCTCCCTTCTCCCCCGAGGGATCCTCCCCCGGCTGGTCGCTCCGTCGCCGGCAACGCCTCCCCCTGGCCCCGGTCCGAGGCCGGCAGCCGGTCCGAGGCCGGCAGATGGTGGGGCGGTCGCCGCCGGCGGGGTATCGGGCCCCGCCGGCTCCTCCCCGGCGACGGCTGGGTGGCGAACGAAGATCTGGTTGGCGACCGCGGCACCGAGCGTGCGGTCCTGCCCCTCGACCGAGACGACAAGAGGGCCGTCGAAGGGCTGCTTGTCGATGACGAGGACCTCGGCGCCGGGGCGCACCCCGAGCCCGTCGAGGAAGCGGGCCAGCTCGGGCGCGGTGGAGCCGGGCAGGGCCACCACCGCCCGCTCCCCGGGAGCCAGGTCGTAGAGCACCGGCAGCGAGGGCAGGGTCGCGCCGCCCTCGCCAGGGATCGGGAAGCCGTGCGGGCAGGTCGCCGGCCGGTCGAGCACGGCGAACAGGCGGTCCTCGACCTCCTGGGGCAGCTGGTGCTCGAAGGCCGGCGCGAGGGCATCGGCCTCCGCCCAGCTGTAGCCCAGCAGGTCCGCGAGGAAGCGCTCGACGATCCGATGACGCCGGATCACCTGCATCGCCAGGCGTTCCCCCTCCGCGCTGAGCGCGACCCCGTGGTAGGGCGCGTGGGACAGGAGGCCTCGCTCGGCGAGCCGTTTGACAGTGGCGGTGGCGGTACCGGGGGACACCCGGAGCGACCCGGCCAGGTCGCCGGTGCGCGCGGAGCCGTCGGACCCCGGGCCGCGACTGATCCTCCATACGGCTTTCAGCGTCTCGCGCTCCGGTCTGGTGAGGTTACCCGCCATGTTTTCAGTCCCCGAAAACCTAGGTGGTCCTCCGGGGCGCGTCAAGCGTCGGGGTCGGCGGGAGGCACCAGAGCGGGCTGACGGGGTCGGCGCACCGGCCGGACCGCCACCCCACGTCAGCTGGTCACTCCTAGCCTGGTGTCGCCCCCATGCCCTCCCGGACCGAGCTGCGCCCGGCCGGCGTGCCACCGCTGGCCGACCCCCCCGACCTGGACCGGGGGCGGCGCGACCGGGAGCGGCGCAGCTGGGGGCGGCCTGACCCGAGCCTGCGCAGGGTGCTCCGGCGGCTCGCGCGTCGCCGCTGGGGCTGGCCGCTCGCCGCCATGGCAGCCGGGGTCGGGGTGCTCGTCGCTTCGCTGTTGCCGGTCCGGCCGCTGGTCCCCCGCGGTGCGCGGGCGTGGACCCGGACCGTCGTCGTCGGGGACCGGCGGCGCAGCGAGCTGGTCGTGGCGCCCCGGCAGGGAACCCGCGGCCTGCCGCTCTACGTCGTGCTGCACGGATCGGACGCCACGCCCACCTTCGAGGAGCGGCGCACCGGGTTGGCCTACCTGGCCGGCCAGGATCGGGCTGTCCTCGTCTACCCGGCCGGCTTCGGCGAGAGCTGGAACGCCGGGCAGGGGTGCTGCGGCCCGGCCGGCGCGACCCACAGCCACGACGCCGCCTTCATCGAGGCGGTGGTTGCCGACGCGATCACCCACCTGGGGGTCGACCCCCGGCAGGTCTTCCTCGTCGGCTACAGCAACGGCGGCAAGATGGCCCTGCGGATGCTCGCCGCCGACCCGGGGGCCTTCGCCGGCGTGGCGGTCTACGGGGCCACCGCCCTGGTCCCGGTGGGGAGCGGTCCTGCGGTGCCCGTGCTCGTCGCGGGTGGCACCGCGGACCCCCGGACGCCGTGGTCAGGACCGCCCCGGGTGCAAAACGGTGCCCTGGCACCGTCGGTGGTCGGCACCGTAGGGATCCTGCGCCGGCGGGACCGGGCCAACGGCCCGGGGGAGACCGAGACGCTGGCGGGGGGGAGGGTGACGGTCACCACCTGGCGGGGTCGCTCCCCGCGACAGGTCGTGGCGCTGGTCGGCTACCGCGGCCGGGGGCACGACTGGCCACAGGCGCACGACTCGCCCCTGGAGCTGGCCCCGCTCATCGTCCGGTTCTTCGATGCCCTGCGCGGTTCCCCGGCCGGCAGCTGAACGGAAGCGAGCCAAGAACGAGAAGCTGCCGCCGGCACCGGCAGGCCACCCGGGCCGAGCGGGGCCGCCGACGCCGGCGGGAGCGCCGGCCGGCGGAGCACCAGCCAGGAGCCCCCGAGGACGAGCACGAAGCCGGCGGCGGTCGCCACGGTGAACGCCTCCCCGAGGAATGTCACGCCGAGCACCACCGCCACGGCCGGGTTGAGGTAGGTAACGAGGGTCTCGCGCACCGGGCCGACCTCGGCGATCAAGGCGAACATCACCAAGAAGGCCACGCCCGTGCAGACCACCCCGAGCACCACGGCGGCGACCACCGGGCCGGCGCCGATCCGGGCGGGCCACAGCACCAGCCCTGCGGGGGCGTAGCCGGTGGCGTCGAACGCCATGGCGAGAGCGATCACCCCGAGGCTCGGGACGCCGTCCAGGAACCTGGCGACGATCGCCGGGCCGAGGGCGTAGCCGACGACCACTCCGGCCATCAGGCTGGCCGCGCCCAGCTGGGTCCTCGGCAGGTCGAAGCCGACCAGGACGGCGACACCCGCCAGCCCGACCAGCACGCCGGTCACGCCGGACCAGCCCAGGTGCTGGGGCCGGCCGAACAGCCTGGCGATCGGAATGCCCGCCAGGGGCACGGCAGCGACCAGCAGGCCGGTGACCGAGCTCGGCAGCGAGCGTTCGGCGGTGGGTAGCAGGAGGAACGGGACGGCGACCTCGGCGGCGGCGAAGGCCAGCACCGCCGGCCAGCGGCGGAGGGCCGGGCGTAGCTCCCCGCGGGCGGCGGCCAGCGGCAAGAGGAGCGAAGCGGCGATCGCGCAGCGCAAGAAGACCAGGGTCGCCGGCGCGATCTCGGTGATCGCCACCTTGATCAGCAGGTAGGGGACACCCCAGATGACGCCGAGGGCGGCGAACAAGAGCAGCGCTCGGCGTGACACCCACCGGATCCTACGAGAGGCAGCAGGGCGCCGAGCGAGCCGATCCGGCTCAGTCGTCGTCGGCGAGGACCGCCCGGAGGATCTCGCTGGTCTCGTCGCCGCCGTCACCCGCCGGGCCACCGAAGACGACCATCCGCACCCGGGTCCCGTCCTGGAGGCGCTCGAAGCGGGCCAGGTCGACCAGCGTACGGATGAGCGGGATGCCGAGGCCGCGCTCGAAGTCGAGCCGGCTCGGGTCGGTGACCGGGGGGTGCAGCGCCAGGCCGTCGGGGTCGAAGCCGCCGCCATGGTCGACGATCTCGACCTCGAGGCGTTCGTCGGCCTCCAGCACGCGCACCACGACCGGGTCGCGGCTCCCCGACCAGCGGTGGGCCTCCATGGCATTGGTGCAGGCCTCCGACACGGCGAGCTTCAAGTCGTCGATCCGCTCGTCGGCGAGGTTGCGCCGCGCCGACGCCAGTGACGACACGACCAGTCGGACGACGGCGATGTACTCGGGGCTGGCGGGAACCGCTAGCTCGAAGGCGACGATCATCGGCGGACGGCGACCAGCCTGCGATCAGCCCGCCGTGGCCTCTTCGACCGAGCCGGAGACGGCAAAGACCTTGGTGAGGCCGGTGATCTCGAAGACCTTCAGGATCCGCGACTGGGTGCAGACCAGCCGGAGGTCCCCGTCGTTGCTCCGCAGCCGCTTGAGCCCCCCGACGAGCACGCCGAGACCGGTCGAGTCGAGGAACTCGACGCCCTCCAGGTCCACCACCACCTGGTTGCGTCCCTGGCTGGCCAGCTCCACGAGGCGCTCCCGCAGCCGGGGAGCGGTGTAGACGTCCACCTCACCGGTGACTGCGAGCACCGTGTAGGGGGGACGGCTCTCGTCGACCTCCAGACCGAGCTCCATGACCTTCCTTCCTACTGCCCGTCGCCGAGCCCGGACGTCCCGGGCAGTTCTCGGCGACTGTACCCACCCGGGAAGGGTGGCGCCGGTCATCGCCGCGATGCCCGTCCGGGAACCGTCCGGCGTGGTCGGCCCCCGCCGGCCGGCGCCATCTAGCATCGGGGCGTGGAGGCGGCCTTCTTCGACCTGGACAAGACCGTGCTCGCGAGCTCCTCGATGATGGCGTTCGCCCCCGCCTTCTTCCGGGCGGGCCTGCTGCGCCGCCGCAACCTGGTGCAGGGGGCCGCTACCCAGCTGGTGTACCTCCGCTGGGGCGCCGGTCCCCGGCGGGTGGCCCGGATCCAGAAGTCGGTCCTGTCGGCTACCCACGGCTGGGACCAGGCGGAGGTTCGCCGGCTCGTCGGCGACGGCATCGACCGGGTCGTGGACCCGATCACCCACGCCGAGGCGGTGGCCCTGATGGCCGAGCACCGGGCGGCGGGCCGGCGCATCGTGTTGGTCTCGGCCGCTCCCGAGGAGCTCGTCGAGCCGATCGGCGCCCGCCTCGGCGTCGACACGGTGATCGCCTCCCGGGCGGTCCTCGACGACCGGGGGCGCTACAGCGGCCGCATGGAGCGCTACGCCTACGGTCCGGCCAAGGCGGAGCTGATCGGCGAGCTGGCCCGCCGGGAGGGCATCGACCTCTCCCAGTCGTGGGCCTACAGCGACTCGATCACCGACCTGCCGCTGCTCGAGATGGTCGGCCACCCGGTGGCGGTCAACCCCGACCGGGCGCTGCGACGCGTGGCGCTGCTGCGCGGCTGGGAGGTGGCCCGCTTCGAGCTGCGGCCCGACGCCCCCGGCCCGATACGCCCCGGTCGACGGCCGGCGACTTGGGCCGCCGGCGGGATCGCCGCGGCCGCGGCGGCCGCCGCCCTCACCGCCTGGTGGGCCGGCCGGCGCCGCTGAACCCTCCCCCGGTCCGGCCGGTGGGAGCCGCGAGCCCTACGCCCAGGGCGCGAAGAACGCGCCCGCAGGAAGCAGGCGGGCTCGGGTCCGGCGGGTGTAGCGGACCGCTCGGCTCAGACGACCTTCAGCTTCTTCGCGGCGAAGAACCCGAGTCCTAGGAGGGCGGCGAGCAAGAGGAGCTTCTTCATGGTCGCTCACGCTAGCCGACCACAAAGGCGGCCTCGGCTTCCCTGGCCGCCTTCGACGCCACGGCCAGCGACTCGCGGTCCACGAGCAGCTCCTGCAGTCCGACCTCCCCCTCCTCCCAGTCGACCCGCACGTCGCCGGCGGCGAGGCCCAGGGTGCGCAGCACCGGCGCGTCGGCGACCGGCCCGGCCCGGCCCGCGTGGTCGCGGTAGCGGGCCGAGAGGCGCGGGAGGACCACCCGGTGGGTGACCGCCAGCAGGCCCGGGTCACCGCCCGCGGGAGCCGGCCGGTGCTCGCCGGCGGCCCCGAGCGCCTCCCCCCATCCCGATGGCGGCACGACCAGAGCCTCTCGGTCCAGCCCGGCGCGCACCGGCAGCCGCTCCCACCACTGACCTGCCCTCCACGCGGCATGCTGGCTGTGGCGGTCGAGGAGCACCACCACCCCCGCGGCCCCCGCCGAGGCCCCCCACGCGCCCAGCAGCTCGAAGACTCGGCGCTCGATCCAGCAGTGACCGCCGCAGCGGGCGGACGACTCCTCGAGGGTCATGGTCACACCCGACCCCCGAGCCCGGCCATGGTGAGGCGGTAGAAGTGGTCGAAGAGCTGCTCGGCGGGCGGGAAGGGGAAGTCGGGCTTGGATATGAGCAGGGCCACCATGCCGTGGACCGCCATCCAGAGCATCACCGCGGCCTCGCCGGCGTCCTGATCGGGGAGCACGCCGGCGGCGATCGCCTCCCGCAGGTCAGCGGCCACCACCTCGATCCCGGCGGTACCGGCGAGGCGCTCGTCGCCGAAGCGGGCGGGGGTCTCCTCCGGGCGGCTCATCATGAGCACCCGGTAGTGCTCGGGGTGGTCCGTGCCGAAGCGCAGGTACGCCTCGCCCCGCCGCCGGATCCGCTCGATCGGGTCGGCGACGCCGGCCGCCGCGGCGTCCATGGCCCCCTGCAGAGCCGACCAGCGCCGCTCGCAGACCGCGAAGATCAGTTCGCTTCGGTCCGCGAAGTGCAGGTAGATCGCCGGTGGGGTCACCCCCACCGCGGCGGCGATCGCCCGGATCGACAGCGCCGACTCGTCACCAGTGGCGATGAGCAGCGCCTCGGCCGCGGCGAGGATCTCGTCGCGCAGCCGGTCACCTTCGCCCCTCCGGGCCCGAGCCCTGCGGACCGTGGGGGCGGCGGCGCTCGGGAGCGGTGAAACCGGCGGGCTCACCACCTCCGCCCCCCTTTCCCCGAACCCTCAGGTAGACGGTAATGGTTGGTGATCGGCACCCGACGATCCTTGCCGAAGGCCTTGGGAGTCACCCGCACCCCCGGCGGTGACTGGCGCCGCTTGTACTCGGCGCTGTCGACCAGGCCCACCACCTGGGCCACCAGCTCGCCGTCGAAGCCGTCGGCCACCAGCTCGGCAGGGGTGCGGTCGCGCTCCACGTAGGCCTCGAGGACCGGGTCGAGCACCTCGTAGGCGGGCAGGTTCTGGTCGTCGCGCTGGTCGGGGCGCAGTTCGGCGGAGGGTGGCTTGGCCAGCACCGACGCGGGGATCACCTCCCCCACCGAGTTGCGCCAGCGGCACAGCCGGTAGACCAGGGTCTTCGGTACGTCGCGGATCACCGCGAAGCCGCCGGCGGTGTCCCCGTAGAGCGTGGAGTAGCCGACCGCCATCTCGCTCTTGTTGCCGGTGGTGAGCACGAGCCAACCGAACTTGTTGGACAAGGCCATGAGCGTCACGCCCCGGATCCGGCTCTGCAGGTTCTCCTCGGTGAGGTCCTCGCCGCGCCCGGCGAAGCTGCCGGCCAGCATCTCCGCGAAGGCGGTGTGCGCCGGCTCGATCGGCACGACCCGGTGGTCCACCCCGAGGCGGCGGGCGAGCTCGGCCGCGTCGGCCAGGGAGTGCTCGCTCGAGTAGCGGGACGGCATCGCCACGCTGTGGACTCGCTCGGCGCCGAGCGCGTCGGCGGCCACCACGGTCACCAGCGAGGAGTCGATCCCTCCGGAGAGGGCGACGACGACGTCGGCGAAGCCGTTCTTGCGGACGTAGTCGTGGGTGCCGACGACCAGCGCCCGGTAGACCTCCTCCTCCGGGCCGAGGCGCACCGCCCTCGGCGGGCCGGGACGGGGGGCGCCGGGAACCTGGCGGGGCTGCTCGCTCACCGCCGCGACCGGCAGCGGGGCGGGCGCCCGCCGGCGGCCGCGGGGGTCGAGGAGCCGCTTGCGGTAGGCGGGACGGATGTCCAGGTCCACGACCTCGAAGGCCTCCTCGAACTGCGGTAGCGAGGCGACCACCCTCCCCTCGGCGTCGACGACCATCGACGCCCCGTCGAAGACCAGCTCGTCCTGGCCGCCCACCTGGTTCAGGTACACCAACGGGCAGGAGGCGTCGGCCGCGCGGGTGGAGAGGAGGTGCTCCCGCTCGGCGAGGCGGTCGGCGTGGTAGGGGGAGGCGTTGATGTTGACCACCAGCTCCGCGCCGGCCGCGGCCTGCTCGGCGATCGCTCCGCAGGGGTCCCACAGGTCCTCGCAGATCGACACGCCGACCCGCACCCCCCCGATCGTGTAGAGCTGCTCGGCACCGCTGCCCGCCCCGAAGTACCGCTGTTCGTCGAACACGCCGTAGTTGGGCAGCTGCTGCTTGCGGTACACGCCGCGGACCTCGCCTGCTGCGCAGACGGCGGCGGCGTTGTAGAGGTCCAGGTCCTCGGCCACGAAGCCGACGACCGCGGCGCACCCCCCGCCAGCGGTCGCTGCGGCGATCTCGGCCAGGTGAGCGAGGTTGTCGTCGACGAACCCCGGCTTCAACAACAGGTCCTCGGGCGGGTAGCCGGTCACCGCCAGCTCGCCGAAGACCGCCAGGTCGGCGCCGGCGTCCTCGGCGCGCGCCAGGCTCGCGATGATTGCCGCCGTGTTGCCGGGGAGGTCGCCCACGACCGGGTCAAGCTGGCACAGGGCGACGCGCAGTCGACTCACCCACCCGAGGCTAACGGGGGGGTGAGCCGGCGGGTGGGGACCGGCCGCGAGGCGGTAGGGCTCAACCGCTAGGCGCCCGGCGGAGAACGCCGAGCGGACGCGCTGCGAGGAGGAGGAAACTGGTGTTGAAGGGGCTCGAGAGCTCGGCCACGCCGGCCAGAAGGCCGAGCAGCGCCGCGCCGGTCGGGCCCCGGCCGGCCCAACCCCGGTCGGCCCAGTGCCGCGCCGGTCGGGTCTGGCCGGCCTCGACGCCCGGCCTGAACACCGAACCAACCGGTACCCTCCGCAGGTGACCGAGCTGCGGGCGGACCGCGAGCTGCCCGACGCGGCCGACCAGGGCCCGGAGCGGGAACGCGACGTCTACTTCGCACTGCTCGCCGCCGTGGTGTGCCTGGAGGCAGTCGGGATCGGGGTGCTCTTCCCCCTCCTCGCCCACGTCCAGGACGTCCACCACCTGCCGACCTACACCCTCGGGCTGATGTCGGGCGCCAGCTTCTTCGCCGCCCTCTTCGCCCAGCTCGCCGCCGGTCCGTTGCTGGACGGGGACCGAGCGGGGCGCCTGCTGCTCCTCGGTGTGCTGCTCGGCGCCGGAGGGCTCGTGTGGTTCGCCTTCGCCGGGGGGCTCTGGGGACTGGTGGGCGCTCGGGCGCTCGGCGGCATCGGCTACGGGATCGTCTCACCCGCCGCCCTGCGCCAGGCCAGCGTCGGGGTGACCGGGGTCCGGCGCGGCAAGCGACTCGGGTACCTGTCGAGCGCCCAGATGGCCGGCTTCACGATCGGGCCGTTCCTCGGCAGCGTGCTCTACACCGCCGGCGGGCTGCGGACCCCCTTCGAGGTCGTCGCCGGCCTGCTCGCGCTGCTCGGCATGTGCGTAGGGCTGGTCCCGGCGGATCGGCGGGTGACCGTGCCCGGCGACGGGGGACGGGTCGCCCCGGAGCTGGCCGGCGGGGGCGGCGGGGGCGGCGTGGGCGGG
>JAJZWW010000054.1 GCA_021846485.1 Actinomycetes bacterium | reverse complement strand
ACCCGGCTCACTGCCGACAGCGTCGAGCAGTACAAGGCGCTCGGGGTGTTCACCGAGAGCGGGGGCATCGAGGTGGCCCGCAGCGAGGCGCGCATGCAGGAGCTCCGGCGCAAGCAGGCCACGGCCAAGGCGTGGGGCATCGACTGCCACCTGCTGTCGCCCGAGGAGATCAGAAAGCTCGTCCCGTTCGTCAACGACGAGCTGCTCGTCGGCGGGCTGAGCTTCCCGTCCACCGGGGTGGTCGACTCGCTGCGGGGGGGGACGATCATGCGGGAGCGGGCCCAGGCGATGGGCGCGCTGAGCGTCGTCGGCAACGTCGAGGTCCTCGACATCGACGTGCGCGACGGCGGGGTCCGGGCGGTGCGCACCGACGCCGGCACCGTGGCCACCGACAGGGTGGTGGTGTGCTGCGGAGTCTGGAGCCCGCGCGTCGCCCGCATGGCCGGCGCCCACATCCCCCTCACCCCGGCGGTGCACCAGATGGTGAGCGTCGGCCCCATCGGGCTGTTCGCCGGCACCGAGGGGGAGATCTCCTACCCGATCGTGCGCGACGTCGACACGTTCATGTACGAGCGCCAGCACGGAGCCGACATGGAGGTCGGCTCCTACGCCCACCGCCCGATCCTCGTCGACCCCGACGACATCCCCTCGATCGCCGAGTCGGCGCTGTCGCCGACCGAGATGCCGTTCACCTCCGAGGACTTCGACCCCCAGCTCGCCGACGCGCTCGAGTTGATGCCCGAGCTGCTCGGCGACGAGAAGGCCGGGGTCCGCTACGCGATCAACGGGCTGATCTCGCTCACCCCCGACGGCCATCCCCTCCTCGGCGAGTCGCCCGAGGTCGGGGGGCTCTGGTCGGCGGCCGCCAGCTGGATCAAGGAGGCCCCCGGCATCGCGAGGGCCGTGGCCGAGTGGATGGTCGTCGGCCGCAGCGAGCTCGACGTCCACGAGGCCGACATCGCCCGCTTCTACCCTGACCAGCGCACCCGGGTGCACGTGAGGGCCCGGGCCGGCGAGGCGTTCAACAAGACCTACGGCATCGTCCACCCGGCCGAGCAGTGGGAGTCGAGCCGGGGCCGGCGGCGCAGCCCGGTCCACGCCCAGACCCAGGCGCTCGGGGCGGTGTACTTCGAGACCGCCGGTTGGGAGCGGCCCCAGTGGTACCAGTCCAACGAGGCGCTGCTGGAGCGCTACTCCGAGCGGGTGGTGCGCCGTCCGGCGGAGTGGGACGGCCGCTGGTACTCGCCGATCGTCGAGGCGGAGCACCTGGCTATGCGTGACGGCGCCGGGATCGTCGACCTCGGGGCGTTCTGCGTGTTCGACGTCGGCGGACCCGGCGCGCTCGGGCTCCTCAACCGGGTAGCCGTTGCCCAGCTCGACGTCCCGGTCGGACGGGTGGTCTACACACCGTTCATCGATGAGCGCGGCGGCATGCGAGCCGACCTGACGATCATGCGTCTCGGGGCCCGCTCGTTCCGGGTCGTCACCGGGGCGGGCGTCGGCATGCTCGACCGCCAGTGGCTCCTCGACCGCCTGCCGGGGGACGGCTCCGCCCACCTGACCGACGTGACCTCGGGGTGGGCGACGATCGGGCTGTGGGGCCCGAAGGCCCGCGAGGTCCTCGCCTCGGTGACCGGCGACGACGTCTCCCACGCGGGCTTCCGCTACGGCACCTGCCAGTGGGTCGAGGTCGGTGACCTCCCGGTGCTCGCCTCGCGGATCTCCTACGTAGGCGAGTTCGGCTGGGAGCTGTACGCGCCCTCCGAGCACGGCGGCGCGCTCTGGGAGCGGCTGTGGGAAGCCGGCTCCCCCCACGGCCTCGTGCCGGTGGGGATCGGGGTGTACGGCACCACCGCCCGCATCGAGAAGGGTTACCGCTCCTACGGCCACGAGCTCACGCCGGACTACACCCTCTGCGAGGCCGGACTGGAGCGCAAGCTCGTCAAGCGCCAGGACTTCGTCGGCCGGGCGGCCCACCTAGCGGAGCGCTCCACCCCGCCGGCGGCGACGCTTTGCACCCTCGCGGTCGACTACTCCGGGGTGGCCCCAGAGGACCGCCGCTACCCGCTCGGCCACGAGCCGGTCCTCTCCGAGGACGGCGAGGCGCTGGTTGACCGCAAGGGTCGCCGGAGCTTCGTCACCAGCGCCGGCGCCGCCCCGTCACTCGGGTCCCACCTGCTGATGGCCTATCTGCCGACGCCCGTGGCCCGTGCCGGCGCCCGTCTGCAAGTCGAGTGCATGGGCCAGCGCTACCCGGTCACGGTCAGCGTCGTCGGCAACGGGTCGGCCTTCGACCCGGCCAACGAGCGGATGCGCGGGTGATGGCGCTGCGGGTCCTGGTGGCGGTCAAGCGAGTCCCGGCGGTCGGGGGCAAGATCGTCGTCACCGACGACGGTCGCGAGGTCGACACCCGGTTCCTCGGCTTTACCATGAGCCCCCACGAGGAGTGCGCCCTCGAGGAGGCGGTCCGCCTGGTGCAGACCCACGGGGGGGAGTCGACGGTCCTCACCCTCGGCCCGCCCGAGAGCGAGGAGCAGCTCCGCTACGCTCTCTCGCTCGGCATCGACCGGGCGGTGCTGCTGGAGACCTCCGGCCAGGAGGCCGGGCCCCGGGCCACCGCTGCAGAGATCGCCGCGGCGATAGGCGCACTGGAAGCCGCCAACGGGCCCTTCGGGCTGTTGCTGTTCGGCAACGAGGCTCCCGACACCGGGGACTTCCAGGTCGGCATCCGGGTGGCGGAGGCCCTGGGGCGGCCGTGCGTGACCGGGGTCAAGCACTTGGAGGTCGGCGACGACCACCTCGTCGCCTGGCGCGACCACGGGGCGGCCCAGGAGCTCTACCGGGTCGGACTGCCCGCTGTGATAGCGGTCAAAGAAGGGCTCAACCTGCCCCGCTACCCGTCTCTACCGGGGAGGCTCAAGGCAAAGTCCAAGCCCCTCGACCGCCACCCGGTCAGCCCCGCCGGCGACGCCCTGCGGACGGTCGGCCTGCGGCTGCCGCCCGCCGAGGCGCGGCGTACGGTCCCGCTCGGGACCGGCGCAGAGGCGGCCACCCGGGTCGTTGAGGTCTTGGACGAGCTGGGGGTGCTGGCCCGATGATCCTCTGCCTGCTCGAGCACGAGGCGGGGGTGCCCACCCAGGTCGGCGCCGAGGCGGTCGGTTTCGCCGGCACCCTTGCTGCCAGGCTGGGCGAGCCGCTCGAGGTCGTGGCCCTGGGGCCCGGTGCCGAGGCGGCCCTGGTCCGTGCCCCGGCCGGAGACGTCCTCCACGCTGGCCTCGTCGACCTCGCCGGCTACGCCCCCAGGGCGTGGGCCCACGCCCTGGCCGATCTCCTGGACCGGGGGGGCGTGTCGGCCGTGCTCGCCCCCGGTTCCGAGCGCGGCAACGAGGTGATGGCCTATCTCGCCGCCCGCCGTGACCTGCCTCTCGCCACCAACTGCGTCTCGGTGACGCCCGGGGATCCCTGGGCCCTGACCCGCAACCGGTGGGCCGGGAGCCTGTTCGAGGATGCCGAGCTCGGCGGCGACGCCCCGAGACTGCTCACCGTTACCCTGGGAGCGACCCGTCCCGGTCCCGAGCCCGGCACGGCGCCGGCAGGCGAGGTCCGCCGGCTGCCCACCCATGCCGACACCGACGACCTTCGGGTGGTGGTGGGCGAGGAGGTCCCACCGAGCGGGGAAGGGGTGTCGCTCGCCGACGCCCGGGTCATCGTGAGCGGCGGGCGGGGGGTCGGCGGGGAGGAGGGCTTCGGGCTGCTGGAGGAGCTCGCCGGCCTCCTCGGCGCGGCGGTCGGCTGCTCTCGGGTGGTCACCAGCGAGGGCTGGCGGCCCCACCGTGACCAGGTCGGCCAGACCGGCACCCGAGTGGCGCCCGACCTCTATATCGCCTGCGGGATCAGCGGCGCGATCCAGCACATGGTCGGCTGCAAGAGCGCCAAGAAGATCCTCGCGATCAACACCGACCCCGACGCCCCGATCATGGCCAAGGCCGACTACAGCGTGGTCGGCGACCTGCACGCCGTCGTGCCGGCGATCGTCGAGGAGCTCCGCCGGGTCCGGGCGGGCGAAGGTAGATGCCCGTGGTAGACCCTGATGCCGACATGACCATGGACCTTGCTGGCGTCAGCCCTCGAGTCGTGGTCGCCGGGCCGCTAGCGAAGGGCGTAGCGACCACGCGCCGGCGGGGGGAGATGTCCGGATGACGACCGTGAAGCCTGACGCCGACGCGGAAGTGGCATGCCGCGGCCTGTGGAAGATCTTCGGTGACCGTGGCCGTGAGCTCCTGGCGAGCGGCGTGGCGACGCGGTCACGTGCCGAGCTCCTCGCCGAGTCCGGGTGTGTGGTCGCCGTCCGGGACGTGTCCTTCGAGGTCGCCCGGGGCGAGGTGTTCGTCGTCATGGGTCTGTCGGGGAGCGGCAAGTCCACGCTGATCCGCTGCCTCACCAGGCTCGTCGATCCGACTGCGGGGGAGGTCCGCATTGGCGGGTTGGAGGTGCTGTCCGCTGACGCCGCGCAGCTTCGGGAGCTCCGCCGCCGCAAGGTGAGCATGGTCTTCCAGCACTTCGCGCTGTTCCCGCATCGGCGGGTGATCGACAACGTGGCTTTCGGTCTGGAGGTGCAGGGCGTCGGCAGGACGCCGCGCCAGGAGCGGGCGCGTGAGGTGCTCGAGGTGGTCGGCCTCGCCGACGTAGAGAGGGCGTACCCGAGCCAGCTGAGCGGGGGAATGCAGCAACGGGTCGGGCTCGCCCGCGCGCTCGCCGTCGATCCCGACGTACTGATCTTCGACGAAGCGTTCAGTGCCCTCGATCCGTTGATCCGGCGAGAGATGCAAGACGAGGTGATCCGCCTCGAGGAGAAGATGCACAAGACGGTCGTGTTCGTGAGCCATGACCTCGACGAAGCCCTGAAGCTCGGGGACCGCATCGCCATCATGAAAGACGGCGCCTTCGTGCAGGTGGGCCGACCGCAGGAGATCGTAGGCGCTCCGGCCGATGATTACGTCCGCGACTTCGTGCGGGGCGTGGCGCGCGGGAAGGTGCTGACCGCAGAGTGGATGGTGTTGCCGGCCGACCCTGGTGCGCCGACCACGTCGCCGGCTGCCACGGTGACCGCCGGCACGCCGCTGCAGGGGCTGCTGCCGGTGCTCATCTCCACACCGGGACCGCTGGGCGTGGTCGACGCAAACGGCGGCCTGCTCGGGTTTCTCGACCGTGCCGCGGTTCTCGAGGTGCTGGCCGGCAACGACACGGTGACGGCTCGCCGCCCGCCCGATAGGGCAGCGCTGACCCCCTCGGGGATCCGGTGATGCTCGCTCACGGCGAAATCGCCGTCGCCGAGGGAGCGGTCGACGCCCCGAGCCCCCGTGCCGCTGCACCCGGTAACGGCCCGAGCTCGCCCCACCGGCCGGCCGTCTGCTGGCTGCTGTCGGCTGGTGGAGCGGTGGCGGTGGTAGCGGCAGCGGCCGCCCTGAGCGGCTTCCACGCCGGCTTCCCCGCCCGCTGGAACCCGGGTGTGGCAGGCGGGTTCAGCTCGCTGGACAACTGGGTGACTGCGCACCAGCAGAGCAACTTCTTCCTCGGGACGGTGATCGGTGACATCAGCACCGTGTTGGCGGTCTGCACCAACGGGCTGCTGTCGTTCCTGACGTGGATGACGTGGGTCGGTGTGCTGGCGGCAGCCGGAGCGGCGTCTTGGCTCGCAGGGGGATGGCGTACAGCTTCGTTCAGCGCCGTGGTCGTGGCCGTGCTCGGCCTGTCCGGTCTGTGGGGCGAGTCAATGGCGACGCTGTCGCTGATGGCGGTGGCGATCATCCTGTCGGTGCTCGTCGGCCTGCCGCTCGGCGTGGCAGCAGCGGTTTGGAGGCCAGTGGGCCAGCTGGTCCGGCCGGTCCTCGACGTGATGCAGATGCTGCCCTCGTATGCCTACCTGGTCCCGGTAGTGATCCTCTTCTCCATCGGCAACCCGGCAGGCATCGTCGCAACGTTCATCTACGCCGTTCCGCCCATCGTGCGCTTCACCCAGCTCGGCATCACCACCGTGGGGGGCGACGTCGTGGAGGCGGCCGCCGCCTTCGGGGCCACCCGTGGGCAGGTCCTGCGGAAGGTGGAGCTCCCCCTCGCTCTCCAGTCGATCCTGCTCGGCCTCAACCAGGTCATCATGATGGCGCTGTCGGTCGTCGTGATCGCCTCCCTCGTCGGGACCGGCGGCCTGGGGGACTCGGTCCTCCAGGCGCTCAACGTGGTCAACGTCGGTGACGCCTTCACGGCTGGGATCGTTATCGTCCTGATGGCCATGGCGCTGGACCGCTCGTCGGGCGCGTTCGGCGGTCGCATCGGCCGATCGGGGCGGCGGTCGGCTCGGCAGCTGGCGCTGCTGTGGGGCGCCGTGGTGCTCGTCGTGCTGGCTGCCCACTACGGCGCCGGACTGGGAGATTTCCCGAGCGGCTGGTCGCTGTCAGTGAGCACACCGATCAACACCGCCCTCAGCACCCTGCAGAACCGGCTGTACCACTTCGCGTCCATCCCGGTGGTCGGCGGGACGTCCAATCTCAGCAGCTTCCTGACTCTCGACGTCCTCAACCCACTCCAACGCGTCCTGACCGCTCTGCCGTGGTGGGTGGTCCTCGCCGTCGTCGGTGGGGCCGGTTGGCTGTTCGGTGGCCTGCGCCGGGCGCTGCTGCTCGGCGCCTGCGTCGTCGCCATTGGCCTCATGCAGGTGTGGTCGGCGACGACGGTCACGCTCAGCCAGGTCGTCGTCGCCCTGGTGCTCGACCTGCTCATCGGCATCCCGCTCGGGATCGCCGCGTACCGCTCCCGGGCGGTCGACCGCCTCCTGCGGCCGGTGCTCGACCTCCTGCAAACAATGCCGGCGTTCGTGTACCTGATCCCGGTCGTGCTGTTCTTCAGCGTCGGCAACGTCGCGGGCGTGGTCGCATCGCTCGTCTACGCCCTACCGGCGGCGGTGCGGGCCACCACCCTCGGTCTGCGCTCGGTGCCCGTCGACGTCGTGGAAGCGGGCGACGCCTTCGGGGCCACCGCCCGGCAGCGGCTGGGCAAGATCGAGCTGCCCCTCGCCCGCCCGTACCTGCTGCTCGCCGTCAACCAGACGATCATGCTCGTGTTGGCCGAGGTGATCGTCGCCGGTCTGGTCGGTGCGGGCGGGCTCGGCTACTCCGTCGTTGTCGGCCTCGAACGCGACCAGTTCGGCCAGGGCCTGACCGCAGGGCTGAGCATCGTCCTGCTCGGCGTCATCTTCGACCGCCTCACCCAGGGCAGGTCCCGCGCCGGCACCTTCACCTCTGCAACGTGAGCACCAAGAGCGCAAGGAAACAGCCATCAAACCCAATGGGGAGGAACCAGACATGACCGAGATCCGCACTATTCATCGCAGGCGGCGACTGGCGCTCGGGGCGCTCGGCGTCGCGGCGGCCATGCTCGTCAGTGGATGTAACGCCAGCACCTCCACAGGTGGAGCGGCCAGTCAGACCGGCAGCGGCAGCAGCGGGCAGGCGGCCGGCTCGGCCAACAAGCCCACGATCACGCTGGTGACCAACTCCTGGGAGGGTTCTCTCGCCAACAACGTGGTGGCCCAGTACGTGATCGAGCACGATCTCCACTACCCGGTGAAGCTGATCGACCTCTCGGAGATCCCGGCGTGGCCGGCCACCGCCAAGGGCCAGGTGTCGGCGGTCCTCGAGGAGTGGGGGCACGCCAACCAGTACCAGCGCTACGTCGTTGGCAACCACCAGGTGATCAACGCCGGCCAGGAGGGCCCGCTCGGCAACATCGGCTGGTACGTGCCGACCTACCTGATGAAGGCCCACCCGGAGCTCGCCACCTGGAAGGGCGTGCAGAAGGACTGGAAGATGTTCGTGACGCCGCAGTCGGCGCCTCAGGGCCAGTTCCTCGACGGCTCGCCGAGTTATGTCACCAACGACGCAGCGCTGATGAAGAACCTCCACATCAACATGAAGGTGATCTATGCCGGCTCGGAGGCGGCGCAGCTCACCGAGATAAAGACCGCCTACAAGCAGAAGAAGCCGATCATCTTCTACTGGTACACGCCGCAGTACGAGAATGCGATCTACAAGTTCTCCCAGGTGAAGCTCCCGCCGTGGACGACGGCGTGCGCCAAGCTGCCGGCGGCGAAGGTCAACTGCGCGTACCCTCCCTACGACCTGTACAAGATCGAGAACGCCAAGCTCCCCTCGACGGCTCCGGCGGTCGCGGCGTTCATCAAGCGATTCCACTGGACCTCCGGCGACCAGGACCAAGTTGCCTACGACATGGCCGTGAAGAAGATGAGCGACACCGCGGCGGCGAAGGCCTTCGTGAGCTCGCACGCCAGCCTGGTGAGCTCCTGGCTCCACGGCTCCGACACCAAGATCGTGGTCCCGCCGCCGGGGACCTGACCGCGGCTGCCCCCGTCCACACATCAACGAGAGAGGGAAACGGGATGCGACGAACCGAAATGAAGGGCCGTCGGTGAGCGGGGCTGCGGGCGTCCGGGCGGAGGCCAGGGCAAGACGCCCGGCAGAGGCACCGTCACCGCGCCCGGATACAGCACGTAGCGTCCTCGACGCCATCGGGGACACCCCGCTGCTCGAGATCGACGGGATCTGGGTGAAGCTCGAGCACCTGAACCCGTCGGGGTCGATAAAGGCGCGCATCGCCCGCTACATGGTCGAGCGGGCCGAGGAGGAGGGGCTGCTCCGGCCGGGTGACACCATCGTCGAGGCGAGCAGCGGCAACACCGGCAACGCCCTGAGCATGGTGGCCGCGGTCAAGGGCTATCGCATGCTCGTGGTCATGCCCGACGGTATGAGCCCCGAGCGCACCGCGATCTCCCGGGCGTTCGGGGCGGAGGTGGTGACCGTGGGTGACTTCCACGTCAACGACGCCCTCGCCAAGGCTCGGGAGCTCGGGGAGCAGCCGGGCTGGTGGGCCCCCCAGCAGTTCGACTCGGAGTGGAACGTCGAGGAGAACCGCACCTGGCTCGGCCCCGAGATCCTCCGCCAGCTCCCTTCCGGTGTGGTGCCCGACGCAGTGGTGGGCGGGATCGGCACCGGGGGCACCGTCGTCGGGGTGGGCCAGTGCTTCCGCGAGGCCAACCCGGACTGTCTGGTGGCCGCGGTCGAACCCGACGAGAGCTGCACGATCCTCTGCGGCGAGATCGGGCGTCACCTGATCGAGGGGATCTCCGACGGCTTCGTCCCCGGGATCCTCGCCCGTCACCGCGACCTGGTCGACGAGCTGTACCCCGTCGTCAGCGAGGAGGCGGTAGCCGAGATGCGCCGTCTTGCAGCCGCGCACGGCCTGCTCGTCGGTCCGAGCTCGGGCGCCCACCTGGTCGCCGCGCGCCGGCTCCGGGAGCGCCACCCCGAGCGGCGCCACATCGTGACGTTCCTCTGCGACGAGGGGGAGAAGTACCTGACGGACTACTTCTTGTGATCGGCGTTCTTGTGATCGGCGGCCCGAGATGAGGCTTCGCCGGTTCCTAGTCGACGGGGAATGGGCACCCAGCGCCGGGGGCGAGACCCGTGAGGCGACCAGCCCCGGGCACGGCGAGGCCTTTTGCACCGTCTCCTGGGGGAGCCGCGACGACGCCAACCGGGCGGTCGACGCCGCCGCGCGCGCCGCCCCTCTCTGGGCCGGGACCGTCCCCGCGCAGCGCGCCGCCCGCTGCCACGCCGCCGCCGCCGCCGTCGAGCGTCGTCGCGACGAGCTGGTCCGGACCCTCACCGAGGACCAGGGCAAACCGCTCGCCGAGTCGGCCGACGAGGTCGACGAGCTGGTCGTCTACTTCCGGATGGCCGGCGAGGACGCCGCCCGGGTCGCCGGCATCGCCCCGCCCTCGGTGAGCCCCGACCGTGGCTGCCTGCTCCGCCGGGTCCCCCTCGGCGTGGTCGGGGTGGTCGTGCCGTGGAACTGGCCCTACACCATGGCGGCCGAGCTCGTTGCCCCCGCCCTGGCGGCGGGAAACACCGTCGTGTGGGTGCCTGCCCCGTCCACCTCCGCCTGCTCCTTGCTCCTCGCCGAGGTGCTGAGCGAGGCGGACTGGCCGCCCGGGGTGCTCAACGTGGTGGCCGGCGACGGGCCCGAGGTCGGCGACGCCGTCGTGGGCCATCCGCTCACCAACGCCGTGGGTTTCATCGGCTCGGTGGCCACCGGCCGGCACATCGCCGCCCGCGCGGCCGGCAAGGCGCAGCTGCTCGAGCTCGGTGGCAACGGGCCGATGGTGGTGCTCGCCGACGCCGACCTCGACGTGGTCGTGCCGGCGGTGCTCGAGTCGGCCTACCTCTGCGCCGGTCAGAGCTGCACGGCGGGGGAGCGCTTCTTGGTGCACCGCTCCCGGCGGGCGGAGCTGGTCGAGGCGGTCGTGGCCGCCACCGACGCCTCGGTGGTGCTCGGCGACCCGACCGACCCGGCGACGACGATGGGGCCGCTCAACAACGAGGCGGTCGCCGCCAAGGTCGACGCCCATGTGGCTGAGGCGGAGGGGAAAGGCGCCCGGGTGCTGCGGGGCGGCCGGCGCGAGGCGGGCCGGCCGACGCGGCTCTACTACCCGCCGACGATCCTCGACGCCGTCGACCCGACCATGACCATCGCCGCGGAGGAGACCTTCGGACCGGTCGTGCCGGTCATCGAGGTGGCGAGCGACGGGGAGGCCCTCGAGCTCACCAACGCCTCGCCCTACGGGCTGCTCGCCTCGGTTTTCACCGCCGACTTGGAGCGCGGCCTGCGCTTTGCCGAAGCGGCCCGCACCGGGTGGGTCAACATCAACCTCTCCACCAACACCTGGGAGTCGCAGCTCCCCTTCGGAGGCCGCTCCGCCAGCATCAGCGGGACGGGTCGCGTGGGCGGCACGTCGGTACTGGAGCGCTTCAGTGAGTGGAAGACCATCCTCTACCGGACAAAGGGAGCACAGTGACCGACGGTCACCACGACTACGTGATCATCGGCGGGGGCTCTGCCGGCAGCGCCCTGGCCAACCGGCTGTCCGCCGACCCGGGCACCAAGGTGCTCGTGCTCGAGGCGGGCCGGCCGGACTACTGGTGGGACATGTTCATCCACATGCCGGCGGCGCTGACCTTCCCGATCGGCAGCCGCTTTTTCGACTGGAAGTACCAGTCCGAGCCGGAGCCGTACATGAACGGCCGGCGGATCTACCACGCTCGCGGCAAGGTCCTCGGTGGCTCCAGCTCGATCAACGGGATGATCTTCCAGCGCGGCAACCCCCTCGACTACGAGCGGTGGGCCTCCGACCCGGGCATGGGCGAGTGGGACTACGCCCACTGTCTGCCGTACTTCAAGCGCATGGAGACCTGCCTGGCCGGCGGCCCGCCGTACCGCGGGACCTCGGGGCCGCTGGTGCTCGAGCGCGGCCCGGCCACCAACCCGCTGTTCAAGGCGATGCTCGGGGCCGCCCACGAGGCCGGCTACCACCTGACCGACGACGTCAACGGCTACCGTCAGGAGGGCTTCGCTCCCTTCGACCGCAACGTGCACCGCGGACGGCGGCTGAGCGCGGCACGCGCCTACCTCCACCCGGTGATGGACCGCCCCAACCTGCGGGTGATCACCCGGGCGGCGGTGACCAGGGTGGTATTCGATGGCCGGAGGGCAGTGGGCGTCGAGTACCGCGAGCGGGGCCGGCCGGTGGAGGTGGCCCGGGCGGGCGAGGTGATCCTCTGTGGGGGCGCGGTCAACTCGCCGCAGCTCCTCCAGCTCTCCGGCGTCGGCCCCGCCGCGCTGCTGCGTTCCCTCGGCATCGGCGTGGTCGCCGACCTGCCCGGCGTCGGGGAGAACCTCCAGGACCACCTCGAGGTCTACGTGCAGCACGCGTGCACCGAGCCGGTGTCGGTGCAGCCGTACCTCCAGTGGCGCCGGCGCCCGATGGTCGCCGTCGAGTGGTGGGCTCTCCACCGGGGTCCGGGGGCCACCAACCACTTCGAGGCGGGGGGCTTCGCCTGCAGCAACGACGAGGTGGCCTATCCCAACCTCATGTTCCACTTCCTGCCGATCGCGGTGCGCTACGACGGCTCCGCACCGGCTGGTGGTCACGGCTACCAGGTCCACGTCGGCCCGATGTACTCCAACTCCCGCGGCTCGGTGCGGATCACCTCGACCGACCCTCGCGCCAAGCCGGCGCTGCGGTTCAACTACCTGTCCACCCCCGAGGACCGCCGGGAGTGGGTCGAGGCGATCCACGTGACCCGCCGGATCCTCTCGCAGCCGGCGCTCGCCGCCTACGACGGCGGGGAGGTCTCCCCCGGCCCGGCGGTCGAGACCGACGACCAGATCCTCGACTGGGTCCGCCGGGACGGCGAGACTGCCCTGCACCCGTCGTGCACGTGCCGCATGGGGGTCGACGAGCGATCGGTGGTCGACCCGGCGTCGATGCGGGTGCACGGGGTGGAGGGCCTGAGGGTGGTAGACGCCTCGGTGTTCCCCTACATCCCGAACGGCAACATCTACGCCCCGGTGATGATGGTGGCGGAGAAGGCCGCCGACCTGATCGCCGGCAGCACCCCCCTGGCGGAGGAGCGGCTCGACTTCTACCGCCGCCCCCGGTCTGCTTCGGCGATCGACGGTCGGACACCCGGCGGCCGGATACCCGGCGGCGAACCACGACCGGCGCCCGCCGCCGGCGGGGATCCGGGCACCGGGGTGGGGGCGTCCCCGGAGCGGACGTAGGCTCGGGCATGCCCTCCCGTCACCCCAAGCCGCGCAGCCACGAGGTCACCGACGGGTTCGAGCGGGCGCCGGCGCGTGCCATGCTGCGGGCCGTCGGCATGA
>JAJZWW010000053.1 GCA_021846485.1 Actinomycetes bacterium | reverse complement strand
CACCCTCCGGTAGGCGTCGAGGTCGTGGGCCGACTCGTAGGTCCCGTCCCGGCCGGTCGTACGGGTCGCCCAGCCGATCCCGGCGCAGCTGACCACGCTTCGAAGCGGCGCCAGCTCCATCGCCGCCTCGACCGCGGCGACCACCTCGTCGCTGCGGGTCACGTCGGCGTGGGCGAAGACCCCGCCGATCTCCTTGGCGAGGGCTTCCCCCTTGTCGTCTTGCATGTCGGCCAGCACCACCCGGGCGCCGCGGGCGGCGAGCGCTCGGGCGGTCGCCTCGCCCAGGCCGGAGGCGCCGCCGGTGACCAGCGCCGAGGTCCCAGAGATGTCCATGTCCGCACCCTAGCCACGCGCAGCGGGGCACCGTCCTCCGTCTGGCCGTCCCCGGACCACGAGTCCGGTCAACCGCCCTCGAGCAGCCCCCTGGCGCGCAGCTCCTCCAGGAAGGCGAGCACGTCGGCTCGGGCTCGACCCGGCTCCACGTCGAACTCGGCGGTGAGGGCCTCGACCAGCTGCTCGGTGGTCGCGCCTTCGACCAGCCGCGACCACAGCACGGTCCCGGGTGCATTCCCGCTGTAGTACAGGGATGATCGGAGGTCCAGCACCACCGACTCATCACCCACCTGCTGCCAAGCCAGCCCTTCGTCACGGACGAGGTGCACCCCCTCCCCGGGCGTCACAGCCGGACCCTCGGGCGGAGATGGGGCGAGCAGCGGCCTCGGTGAGAAGCAGCTTCGTTCATGACGGGTGGACACGATCCCACGATCGGTGCCGTAGGTCAAGCGGGCCCACGACGCCTACGCGCCGCCGGCGAGGGCCGAGACGAGCAGGCGTCCGAGGGCGGGGTCCCACGGCGGCCCCCAGGGGACCGCCAGTGAGCTCACCGGGACCGCAGCCGCGATGCAAGACATCTTCTCGATCCACATCCCGGCCCTTTCCCGCGGACGCCAGTTCACGATGCGCTGGGCTCGCAGCAGGGTCACCGTCGCCCGGGCCGGGCCCAAAGTCGACAGCTCGACGCGTCCGGAGCGATGCTGCGGCCACGGCAGCGCGACCGCCCGGAGAGGGAGGCGACCCAGGGCACTGGCCTGAGGGGAGACCGCTGTCCGGGCGTCGACCGTGGGACGGCGCATGCTTCCATCGACGGCGAGGAGGTCGGCAATCGGCGCCGCCCCGGAACGCAACCTCAGCTCCCGTGAGCCCGGCAAGCAGCTCACCGAGCCGTCCTCTTCGGGCCTCACCACCAGCAGGTCGTCGGCGACGAGGGGATAGCCCGCCGCGCAACAAAGCGCCGCCACCGTCGTCTTGCCCTGGCCGCTTCCCCCGACGAACGCGATCGCTTCGCCGGCAACCTCGACGGCACTGGCGTGGAGCACGACTTCGCCCGAGAGGGAGAGCAGGAGCGCCACCAGGGTCCCGGCTACCAGCACCGGCAGCAGGCCCGGGTCACCCTGCGGGTGGGCGTGGGCCACGACCACCCTGTGGAGCAAGTCGACCTCGAAGTCGGCGAGCCCAGGGAGCACGAGAGCAACCAGGTCGCCACCGGGCCGCGACACCACCCGGTACAGGACCTGGTCGCGTCCCGAGAGCTCGGCAATCACCTCGTCGCCGGGGGACCCCGGGGGCGACAGCCGCGGACCTCCGAGGTGGACCGTCCAATCCGGCGGCTCACGAACCGTCGGAGCGGCGAGCCGGAGAGCGGACGCCAGGCTCAGGCCAGCGACGCAATAGACCTCGACGTCGACAGGCTCGCGCCCACCCCTCCCCTCAACGGCTCTGGCCACCGCGGGGTCTGCCGGAGAGGAGGGTGACGAAGCCGGGCTGGTGCGCGAAGGTCCTACCGTCGGGCAGCTCGACCCACGCGTGCGCCGACACCTGGGCCGGACCGCCAGGCTCGGCGACGCCGAGGCGGAGCTGGGGGCTGTGACGCCGGAGCACCCATCCCGCCAGCAGGGCCCGGCGAAGGCAGGGCCCGGCGCCCAACGGCCAGCGGGAAGCGATGGCATCGATGATCGTCAGGCGGCGGCGCTCGACCGCGGTCAGGTCGCGGACGGGCACCTCGGCGGGACGCAGGACGCCCCCTTCGTCGAGCCCGATCGCCATGCGACAACGCCTGGCGAGCGACGGCAGGGCGACCCCGAGTCGCAGGCTGGTGTCCACGACGACCCAGGCGGTCACCAGCGCGACCCGCTCGACCCAGCGGCCGGGGCCCACCCGCAGCCTCACCATCAGCTCGCACCCGGACCCGGCGACCGGGGGTCGAGCACGAAGCGGCCTCGACCAGGTGTCCACGCGGGCCATTGCACCAACGCCCATGCTAGCTAGACCGCCCAGCGGGATCGCAGAGCCGTCACCACTACGGGTCCCCGTGAGGGCCGTACGCTCTGGCCGTGCGAGAGGGTCGGAGGGCGACGCCGGCGGCGGAAGCACGACCGTGCCGGGCGGAGGACGGCGTCGGAGCTCCCGGGCGATCTCCCGAGGCTGGCCCGGTCGACCTCGACCAGCTCTACTTCGCCACTTCGGGCGGCCGCCGGCTCGGCGAGCTGCCCCGGCTGCTCGGACGAGCCGTCGAGCTCGTCTGGAGAGCCGCCCCGCGCGTGCTGGTCGGCAGCGTCGTCCTCCAGGTCCTCGGCAGCGCCGCCGTAGGGCTCCAGCTCCTATTGACCCGCCGGCTGCTGTCGGTGCTCATAGACGGGAGCCGCACGGGAAACTTCTCCGGCGCACCGAGCACGGTGGTGGCCCTGGTGGTGGTGCTCACTCTGGCCGCGGCGCTCAACTTGGTGCGCAACGAGCTGCAGCGACTGCTGTCGGAGCTCGTCGCGCGCCACTCGATGAAGATGGTGATCGACGCCGCGGCTGCGGCCGACCTGATCGCCTACGAGAACCCAGAGTTCCACAACCGGCTGACGCGAGCTTCGGTGAACGCCAGCATAAGGCCCGTGCAGATGACCCAGGGATTGCTAGGCCTCGCTCGGAGCCTGATGACCTCGGCAGCCATCGGCGCCACCCTGATCTCCATCGAGCCGATCTTCCTGGTCTTCACGGTGGCGGCGGTGATCCCCGTAGCCCTCGCGACCCTCGGCCTCGGCCGCTCGCTGTACCGCTTCGCGGTGGAACAGACACCCACCGACCGTGAACGCAACTACATCGGCAACCTCCTCCTGGACCGTCGGTCGGCGAAGGAGGTCAGGGCGTACCACCTCAATGGCTACCTACGTGACCGCTTCGACCGCCTGTACGAGCGACGCATCGCCGCCCTGCGATCGCTGGTCCGCCAGAGAGCCCGCCAGGGCCTGCTGGGCAGCCTCGCCACCTCGGCCATCAGCGGGGTGACGCTCGCCTTGCTCATCTACCTGGTCGCGCACCGGGACACCTCTCTGGCGTCCGCCGGCGCGGCGGCCGCGGCCCTGCTCCTGCTCTCCGGTCAGCTCTCCGGGCTGGCCGGCGCGATAGGCACCCTCTACGAGAGCTCCCTGTTCATCAGGGACTTCGACGACTTCGTCGCGCCAGGAGGCGGGGGAGACACCGACTTCCCCGGTGCTCGACCGCCGCTGGGGTCTGTCGGGGAGGTATCGGTACGGTCCGCAGAGTTCCGCTACCCCTCCCGGCAGGCCAACAGCCTCGGAGCAGTGGACCTCGACATCCGCCCCGGAGAGGTCGTCGCCCTCGTCGGCGAGAACGGATCGGGCAAGACCACCCTCGCCAAGCTGCTCGCCGGGCTGTACCGGCCGACGTCGGGGAGCGTCTCGTGGGGGGGGGTCGACGTCTCGGAAGTGGACATCTCGGCCGTCAGGGACAGGTCGGCCGTGTTGTTCCAGGACTTCGTGAGATACCTGCTGAGCGCCCGGGAGAACGTGGGCATGGGCAGGTGGGAGGCCATCGACGACCTCGACTCGGGCGTGGCCGCGACCTCGGCCGCTGGCGCCCACGACTTCCTGGAAGCCATGCCCAACGGCTACGAGACCTTCCTCGGACCCCAGTTCTTCGGCGGCAGCGACCTCTCCGGGGGCCAGTGGCAGCGGGTCGCGATGGCTCGCGCCTACCTGAGGCGGGCGGAGCTGGTGATACTCGACGAGCCGACCGCCTCGCTCGACCCCCGTGCCGAGGCGGCGCTCTTCTCTGCGGTCCGAGACCTCTTCGCCGGCCGGTCCGTCGTGCTCATCTCCCACCGCTTCGCCAGCGTGCGCCTCGCCGACCGCATCTACGTGATGGACGGTGGGAGGGTCATCGAGAGCGGTGACCATGAGGAGCTGATGCGTCAGGAGGGCACCTACGCCGAGCTGTTCCGCCTGCAGGTCGCCGCCTTCGGCCCGACCGCAGCCGAGAGGGACGCGCATCAGCCGAAGCCGACCGAGCGGTAGACCACCGAGGTCTCCGCCGCGCAGCGATCCCAGCTCAAGACGCCCACTCGACGCATACCCTCGGCCGCCAGGGCGGCCCGGCGATCGGGGTCTGCAAGGAGCCCTCGGAGGACCCGAGCCAGGGCTCCGACGTCCCCAGCAGGGAACGTCTCGACCCCCCGACCCCGCCCGGCGACCTCGAGCACCGACGGCACCGGGGTGGAGACGACTGCGGCGCCGCACGCCATCGCCTCCACCGGAGGCAGGCCGAAGCCCTCGTAGACCGACGCGTAGACGACCACGCCAGCAGCTCCGTAGAGAGCCGCCAGGTCGCCTCGGGGCACCGTCCCGAGCCAGCGCGCACCGCTCGAGTCCACACGGGAGCCCCAGAGCCGCTCGCCGGTGACCACCAGGTCGGCGCCGATCCGGCGGCAGGCAGCAACGATCGTGGCGATGTCCTTTCTGGGCTCGACGTTGCCCACGTGGAGCACGCAACGCTCCGACAAACGGTAGCGGCGCCTGACCTCCTCGACCTGGACCTCGCTCGGTGGAGCCAGGTCGGGCGCCGGTGCCTCGTGGACCACCACCGCATCCAGCCCCAGGCGAGCCCGGACGCGTTCGGCGGTGAACGCCGACACCGCCACCACCGCGTCCGCCCGCCGCAGCGACGCTGCGACCACGGCCCTCTCGGCCCTCGCCTTGGCCACCGGGAAAGCCCACGGTACGTCCCAGACGCCGAGGTCGTGGACGGTCGCCACGGCGGGGGCCCCCCGTCGCAGCGGCAGGTCGGCGTCCAGCCCGTGGACCAGGTCGGCCGGGCCGAAGCCGCGAGCACTGCGCAGAGCCCGACGCCACCCGGCGGCATCGGGGAACACGAGCGCCTCCACCCCCTCCGGCACCTCGCCGGCGGCACTTCGCTGCACAGCGGCGACGATCGTCGGCCTGCGGTCAGGGGTCCACGCACCAGGGAGGGATGAGAGCAGCTCCCGGATGTAGGTCGCGACCCCCCCTGCGCCGGGCAGAAGGGGAAGTGCGTTGAGGACTAAGCGTTGAGCCACCGACGACCGCCGCCCGCTGGCTCCGTTCCCGCCATCGCCAGAGGATAGGCGAGCGGATCTCGCGTCGGCGGAGGTGGATGATGCTCTCTCCGGGCGGGCTCGAGCCGGAAGGAGCTCCCGGCGCCGGCGCTCCTGCGGCTATCCTCGTCGGAGTGTCCGGGCGCCGAGGACATGATCGTCGCCGCCGACCCTCCTCGACCCCACCGCTGGCGATAGCCCACGACTACCTCACCCAGCGTGGGGGTGCGGAGAGGGTGGTACTGGCGCTCGCCGACGCCTTCCCCTCGGCCACCATCCACACGACCCTCTACGACCCTGCTGGAACCTATCCGGAGTTCGCCGCTCACCGGGTTCGGGTCAGCCCTCTCGACAAGCTCCCCGGCCTCCGGCGTCGGCATCGGTTGGCGCTCCCGGTGCTGCCGACGGCGGTGTCGGCACTGCGGATAGACGCCGAGCTGACGATCTGCTCGAGCAGCGGGTGGGCTCATGGCTTCCCGACCACCGGGACCAAGGTCGTCTACTGCCACGCCCCGGCACGCTGGCTGTACCAGGCCGACGACTACCTGTCGGGCATGCCGAAGACCGCCCGCCTCGCGCTCACCGCCATGGGGCCGGGGCTGCGGAGATGGGACCGGGAGGCGGCGCTCGGCGCCGAGCGATACCTCGTCAACTCCACCGCGGTAGCTGACGCCGTGCGGCGGATCTACGGGATCGAGGCAGTCGTCGTCCCGCCTCCAGCCACGATGGACGTCGACGGCGAGCACGTCGCCGTCGACGGATGCGAGCCCGGCTTCTTCCTGTGCGTTTCCCGCCTGCTCCCCTACAAGCACGTGGACGCCGTGGCGGACGCCTTCCGGCTGCTCCCCGACGAGCGGCTCGTGGTCGTCGGTGAGGGTCCGATCGCGGACCGGCTCAGGACCGGGGCTCCGCCCAACGTACGCTTCGTCGGGAGCGTCGGGGATGCCGAGCTGCGCTGGCTGTACCAGGCGTGCGAAGGGCTGGTGAGCGCCTCCTACGAGGACTTCGGGCTCACACCGCTCGAGGCCGCCGCGCACGGCAAGCCCTGTGCTGTCCTGCGGTGGGGGGGCTTCCTCGACACCGTCGTCGAGGGCGAGACGGGCGTCTACTTCGATCGCCCCGTAGCCGAGGAGGTGGCCGAGGCGTTGCGGGACCTGCGCTCGCGACCATGGTCAACGGTCCGGCTCGTCGACCACGCCGCTGCCTTCGGGCCGGACCGCTTCGCCCGGCGTCTCCGCGACGCCCTCGAGGACCTCCTGCCAGCCGCCACCTGAGGCCTGCCCTTCGACGTGGCCGCCGGCCGGCACGCGCCGCCGGACCCCGGCGCCGCTACCTCCGGTTGCCCGTGCACCGGCTCACTGCTCGCCCCCCGGATCCCGAGCCGCCTGAGCCGTCAGCTCGTCCGGCGCGAGCCCTACCCCGCGGGTGATTGAGCGGGCGTGGTCTGCGACGCCGAGAGCCATGCCCGCCACCAGGAAGGGCAACATCCCGGAAGCCGATACCCAGAACAGATCGAACTGCGTCTGGGCAACCCGACCCACGAGGACACAGAGGGCGAGCGTGCCTACCGGCTTGGGCAGGCGTCGGAGGGCCGTTCCCAGCCCGACGAGCAGCACCACGATGGCCACCAGCCCGAGCACGCCGCCGGACGCCAGGGCGCCCACCTCCATGTTGGGCGGCTGAGCGTAGCTCGAGGAGTACTGCGGCAAGTAGAACCAGTGGAGCCCCTGGCCGAGCCATGGGCTGAGCCTCCAGACGTGCATGCCGCCGGCGAGCAGGTCCCCCCGAATGGTGAGGGCATTGATCTGCTTGGAGCGGACCTCCGTCATCACCACCAGGTAAGCGAACACTGCGAGCGGCACCAGCGACACCAGCAGCAGCTTCGAGCGCCGTCGCAAGTTGCGTTGCAGGAGGAGAGCGAGGCCGACGGCGACCAGGAGGGCGGCGATCGACTGCTTGGAATGGGTGGCGAGCAGGGCGAGGGTGCACAGGTACTTGGCCGGGCGGGCCAGCCGACGGTCCAGGTCGGCCCACGAGGGGTTGACATGGGCGATGACCACCGCCACCCACATGACCGTGCCGATGTAGTTCTTCTGGTAGGCGCCGAACTGGGCGGCCTTCAGGTGCACCTGGGCGGCCACCACGCAGGTGATCACCGCGAGCACCATCGACGCCCCCACGAACGCCGAGAGAGCCTGGCGCGCCCGGCCCGCGACCGCCACCGCCCACCCGACCACCAGCGCTCCGCTCACGAGCAGGAGCCGGTGGACCCATTCCAGCAGATCGTGGGAGAAGGGGTGGTACGCGACCACCGGGAGGGTCAGCAGCTCGTAGGCCAGGCCAAAGCGGAGGGCGCTCCACAGCCAGCCGGCCCGTCGCCAGCAGATCATCGGAAGGGCGACGGCCGTTCCTGCCAGTAGGATCACGTCGGACAGATCGACGCTGGAGCCGGCCGCCGACCCACCCACGCGTTGGAGGAGCAGGGCGCCCGGGGCGACTGCGACGCTCAGGACCAGCGGGTCGGACAGCACCAAGGCCCCCGCCAGGGTGGCGACACCGAGCAGGACGGAGGCCCTCCGGTGGGGGGCGACCAGCGCCCCGAGCCCGCCGGCCAGCGACAACGCGGCAGCGGTGAGCGCACGTCGAGCCAGGCGAGGTGCTCGCGCTGGAGGAGCGGGCGACTGCAGCTGGCTCACACCCTGGGGGCGGGCTCCGCGGGGGCCCCGGACCCGATGTCCGCCGGGGCCGACGGACCCGGTGACGTCACCGCCCCGGCGATGTGGCCGTGGTGGCCCGGGGAGCGCGATCGCCTGAGCGACGCGTAGTAGCGGGACGGCTCGAGGTGGGCCTCGTTGCTGCGGTTGAGCACCAGCCCGACAACCGGGGCGAGACCCCTGCCGAGCATGTGGAGCGCCAGGGCCGTCGACCGGGACGAGGTGCGTCCCCGGGCCACCACGAGGAGCACTGCGTCGGCGAGGCCGGTGAGCACCAGCGCGTCGGTGACCGCCAGCACCGGTGGGCTGTCCAGCACGACCAGGTCGGCGCCGTCACGCAGCTGCCCGACCAGGCGCCGCATGGCCGGCGAACCGAGCAGCTCCGCCGGGCTGGCCGGCTCCGGACCTGCCGCGACCACGGAGAGATTGGGTATCCCTGGATGCTGCAGCATCCCGTCGAGGGGGACCCCGGGGTCAGGACCGGGACCGACCTGAGTCCGAGACAGGCCATCGAGACCCTCCGCTCTTGCCGCACTCTCGGCCAGGAAGGCCGACAGACCGGGGGAGGAAGATCCCAGGCCGAGCTGCGCCTCGACACCCGACCTACGCAGGTCCGAGGATATGAGCACCGTGCGCTGGCCGGCAGCCGCCCACGCGGCGGCGAGATTGGCGGCGACGAAGGACTTGCCGTCACCTGCCTGGGGGCTCGTCACGAGAAGGACCCGGACCGTCTGGCGAGCCCGGAGGAAGCCGAGGTTGGTGCGCAGTTCGCGCACCGCCTCGGAGAGCGCGTCGTGGGACCCGGCGGCGACCGTCGCCGGGATCACTCCCTCGTGGCCTTCCGGGATCTGGGCGAGCAACGGCACGCTCGCGGCACCGGCGAGGTCGGAGCTCGAGCGGATGCCGTCGCTGGCGCGGTCCCGCAGCAGCGCCACGGCCGCGCCGACCACCAGGCCGATGGCGGCGGCCAGCTCGAGGGCGCGTCGTACGCTGGGGCGGATCTCCCCGGACAGTGCTGGCACCGCCGGCCCCACGGCCAACGACTGCGCCGCCACCTGCAGGGAGAGCTGCTCGGTGTAGAGCTGCTGGTACTGAGTGCTCGCCACCGTGTACTGGGCCCGCACCGCGCTCCGGTCGGTGGTCGGACCGCCAGTGAGCTGGGACTGGAGCTTGCCGAGCTGCTGGCCGAGCGAGGTCACCTCCGCGGCCACTCCGGTGGCCTCCCGGGAGATCGCGGCGCGGTCGGTGGTGACGAACGCCGGTGCCGCCGCGTCGACAGCCCGGACGGCAGCCGCCCCCCTCGGCGCGGTGGCCGTCAGGTACATCGAGGTACCAGAGGTGCTCAAAGAAGCCGAGATCCTGGCGGTGGGGGCCACCGCCCGGGCCGCTGCCAGGACGCTCGGGGAGTCGGCGACATCCACCGGGTTGGGGCCGACCACGCTCGGCCCGCCGGAGCCCCCGGAGCTGGCGGTCACCGGGAGTGAGATGCTGCGCACGGCCTGGTAGGAGGGTGGGCGCGACTTGACATACGCGACCGCGCCACCACAGGCGACAGCCACCGAGAGGATCACGACCCACCACTGCCGTCGCAGGATCCGCTGCAGGCGGGCCGGCACGAGGGGGGGTTCGCCGGAGGTCTCGTCGGTCACCGAGGGCCGCACCGCCTCTCGCCTGACTGCCGCGGGCATCGCACCGACTCCACCATCGGCTGGAGACGCTAATAGAACTGCGCGCACCCGGTGGATCGGGAGCGAGCCGGCCGAGCTTCGCGGGCGAGGCACCTCCGTCCATCGACAACGACTCGGCTCGGCTTGAGCTTCAGGCACGTAGGACCCGGCGGTACAGCTCGACCATCAGCCCGGCGAACGGCTCCAGCGAGAGGTGCCGGCGCTGGTGAGCTTGCAGGGCTGCTCCGTAGGCTCGCCGGCGGACCGGGTCGCCGGCGAGCGAGCGGAGGGCAGCCGCAGCCGCGGCAGCGTCGCCGGGCGGGAACACCAGCGCCTCGGGGACTGCGCCCACGGTCTCGAGATGACCACCTGCCGAGGTCGCGACTACCGGTAAGGCCCGAGCCATCGCCTCGACGACCGACAGGCCCAGCGGCTCGGCAGGCGCGGTGGCGAGGAAGATGGCCGCGCTGCCCATCCTCCGCCCCAGGTCGTCCACCTGGCCGACCATCCTCACCGAGCCCTGGAGACCCGAGCGGAGGACCACCGCCTGCAACCACGCCGACTCGGCGCCGTCGCCCGCCACCACCAGTCGCCAACCCTCCTCCGCGAGCCCCGACAGCGCCCAGGCCCTCAGCGCTGTGGAGGTGTCCTTCTCCGCCTCGAGGCGCTGGGCGACGAGCACGGTGGGCCGGTCGCCGGCGTCGGAGAGGGTGTCGGCGTCGGGGACGCCCGTGAGGATCACCTCGCTGACGCCGTCCACCGCGTCGGCCACGAAGCGGCTGATCGCGACCTGGGCGTCGAGCCGGGCTCTCACTGCCACCGCTGCTGCCCGCCCGGGTGCCGATCGCCCCCGCCTGGCTGCGATGTGGCGGGTCGAGACCAGGACCGGACGGTGCCGGCCCGGCCAGGCGGCCACGGCGGCCACTTCGGCGGCGGTGAGGTGGGCGTGGACCACATCCGGCCGGGTAGTCCGGCGGAGGGTGATCGTCGCCGTGCGCAGGTCGGCCGCCGGGTGCACTCCGACCTCGGGAGGCAGGTTCGCCCGCATACGCTCCCGGTTGCCGCCGATCACCTCGACGGCGTGGCCGAGCCGGACCGTCGCGGCCGCCAGGTTGGCCACGTAGCGCTCGGTCCCGGCGAACGCGTCGGTGACCACCAGGTGGACTACCCGCAGCGGCCGGTCCGCTAACCTCACCCCGGGGACCGTCCCGGCTCACCCATGCGACCGCTCCCTCGTGCGCGAGCGATCCGCAACGCCGACGCCAGGTGCTCACGCCGGCGGCGAGGCCTCACGGCCGCCCGTAGCAGCTCCCCGGCCACCACGCCCGATCCGTACACCAGCCAACCGGTCGCGCCGTACCACTTCTCGATGTAGCTCCGTTGGCTGGCCCAGAAGAGTCGCTCCCGCCGCTCCGGGTCACCGGACCCGGTCGCGCCACCCACGTGGACAGCCGCAAGGTCCGGAAAGTAGCGAAAGCCCCATCCGGCGTGACGGGCCCGGACCTGCCAGTCGGTCTCCTCGGCGTACAGGAAGAAGCGCTCGTCGAAGCCACCCACCTCCGCCAGGGCCGCACCGTTGACCAGCATGACCGATCCGATCACGAAGCCCGGCCGCCGCCAGCGGCCGAGGCCGAGCGCTTGGAGCCAGGCCCCGCCAGGGGTGGGGAACGGCCAGGCAACCCGCTGGGCCTCTCCACAGGGCGACCGCTGGGCGGGGGCGACCGCCGCGACCCGCGCCTCTCCGTGCAGGCGTCTTCTCAACTCTTGGACCACCCCGAGTGCCACCTCGGCATCGGGGTTGAGGAGCAGCACGTCCGCCGTGGGATCCTCCCGCCCGGCGAGGGCCAGGTTCACACCAGCAGCAAAGCCGAGGTTCGCGCCGGCGTCGATGTAGTGGGCGCCGGCCCTACCTGCCGTCTCGGCGATCTCGGCGGAGGACGAGTTGTCCACGACCGACACATCGAGCCCACCCACCAGTCGGGCCAAGGTCCGCGCCAGCAGCTCCGGACGGCCATAGGCGACGACCACCACCGACAGCGGCGGAAGTCCGGCAGTGGCCCGCAGCGGCTCGGGCTCCACGGGGTCGACGGCCCGGTACAGGCGGAGCTGTCGTCGCGCCACCGCGGGCCAGGAGCACGCCTCGACCACGCTTCGCCCCTCCCCCACTAAGCGGCGGCGCAGGTCCACGTCGTAGAGGACCCTCCTGAGCGCTCCCCGGAGGGCGCCGACGTCACCGGGCTCGACCAGCAAGCCGGCGTCCCCGATGACCTCCGGGAGTGCCCCACAACGGGACACGACGACCGGCACCCCCGAGGCGAGGGCCTCCACCGCCACTCGGCCGAACTGCTCGACCCAGCCGGCTGTGGGCAGGGACGGTACTGCGAGTGCGTCCAGGCTGTCGTACCAGGCGACGAGAGCGTCCCCGGACAGGTGCCCGGCGAAGTCCACCCGGTCGCCGGCGCCGAGCGCCTCGGCCCGCTGCTCCAGCTCCTCGCGCTGGGGACCTTCTCCGGCGAAGCTCAGTTCCCACTTCTCGGAGGCGACCGCTTCCAGGAGCGACCGGGGACCCTTCTCCGGTGTCAGCCGACCGGCGAAACCGATACGCGCAGTACTGCCGGGAGGACGCCCCTCTCCGCGGGGTGGCGTCTCCACGGGGCCCACCCCCAGCGGGACCACCGAGATCAGACCCTGGAACCCGTGCCGGCGCAACACGGCCGCGGCATCCTCGTTGCAAGGGTAGGCAGCCGAGGCAAGGCGCAGGAGGGCCCGCTCGGTCACCGCTACCGGTGGACTGCGGCGCTTGTCGAGGTTCTGGGCGGTGTAGAGCACCAGTGGGGCGCGGATCCCCGCGGCCCGGGCGAGGATCACGACCTCACAGGCCGCAACGGCGTACGGCTCCTCCTGGACGTCCACCACGTCGACGCCCTCGCGAGCGGCACGCCGCAGAGCTCGCCACAGCCCTACCGGGTCGTAGACGAACCCACACGGGTGGGTCCCGAAGGTGCGCAGACCGTAGACCTCCTCGCCCGGCCG
>JAJZWW010000052.1 GCA_021846485.1 Actinomycetes bacterium | reverse complement strand
ACAGACCGTCAGCGCCTGCGACGGCTGGACCACCCACGAGGTGACCGCCCACCTGGCCGCAGGAGCCGCTGAGGTCACCCGCCACCTGGAACCCTACCTAGGAGGAGAACAGGTGCCTGTCACCCAGGGCTTCGAGGTCAGGGAGGTCCCCTACCGGGCCATGGACGACCCCGACTTGCGCCGGCGCCTGGACATCGAGGAGGAGAAGATGCGCTCAGCCATCGACCAGGTCCTGGCCAAGGAGCCCGAGGCGGTCATCCCTTGGACCGGACGCCGCATGGCGGTGGCGAAGTTCGTCCCCCACATGCGCAACGAGTTCGCCGTCCATCGCTGGGACTTCGCCGGCGACGGAGGGTTGGGTCACCAGCTGCTGGCCCAGCCAGAACTGACCGAGCACGCCGTGGGCGTGTTGGGCCGCCTGCTGCTGGTCCGGGGTAGCCATCATGACCCAGGCGCCGGGCGGAGCTTCGCCGTACGCCTCCGTTGCGACGGCAGCCGGGACGTGCGCGTCGTCGTGGACGGCGAGCAGGTCGGTCTTGAACTGGCCGACCATGACAGCGACGAGCCCTACGCCGAACTCGACGCCGCGGCTCGCACCCTCGTCATCTGGGGGCGCCGCCCTGACCAGAGGGGCCGGTTCCGAAGCCACATGCCCGCCGAGGCCCTTGGGCGCGTCCAAGCCCTCCTCGCCGGCTACTGACGGCTGCCCAGCCACCAGTCCGCGACCGCACCTGGGCGTTGGCGGTAGCTGGTCAGCCCATGGCGACGGACCAGGGCCGCCACCTTGCCAGACCTGCGACCTGCAGCCTCGGCTCGGCCTCGACGATCACGCAGTCCCGTAGGCCGATCCCTCAGCGGTACAAACGGAGATTCCCTACGACAGGGCTCGCGCTGGCGCCCGTATGGGGTTGGACCCTCGGTACAAGTGCAGGGCTCTGTTGCCGTTGCGCCAGGCGCGACGCTTTCCGGTCGAAGCGTCATCTCCGTTTTCTTGTGTTGTGAGTTCCGCCGTCGTCGCGAGCGGCGTCAAGGGCAACCGGGGAGTCGCCGGCGACGTCGTCAGGGGCCCGAAGGTTCGGCGCGGTCGCCGCTGCACGACAAGGGGAGATGCTGAGCAGGGGTATGAAGATGTGGGCGAGCGGCCCGATGGCGGCCGCGTAGGCAAGGGTACCGACGCCGACGGTGCCGCCGAGCAGCCAGCCGACCGCGAGCACGGTTAGCTCGATGCCACCGCGCACCACGCGGATCGAGTGGCCACGGGCGGCGAGACCGGTCATCAGTCCGTCCCGGGGGCCGGGGCCGAGCCCGGCACCGATGTAGGCGCCGGTGGCGAGGCCGTTCAATGCCACCCCGGCGAGCATCATGGCCCAGCGGAGCGCGACCGCTTGTGGGATCGGGACGAGCCACATGACAAGGTCGATGGTGGAGCCGATGACGGCCACGTTGGCGAACGTACCCAACCCGGGGCGTTGGCGCAGCGGGACCCAGAGCAGGAGAACGGCGACACCCACGATGATCGCCCAGGTGCCGACGCCGAGTCCGAGCCGCCGCGACAGGCCCTGCTGGAGGACGTCCCACGGGTCGACGCCAAGACCCGCGAGGAGCAGCATCGAGTCGCTCACCCCGTAGAGCACCAGGCCTCCGAGGAGCTGAGCAAGCCGTCGCGGCCGCGGTGCAGGAACCATCACCGGGCAACTATCGGTCGGATTGGCCTGGTCGCGAAAGAGCCAATCTGGTAGAAGTGGCGGATGGTCACGATCAGCGGAGCCCGGCTCGTGGAGCTGCTCGGCGACTGGAGGGTCGGGGGCGGCGCAAGGGATCGGCTAGTGGCGAGGCTGCGCGGACTGGTTCTCGACGCCCAGATCCCCCTGGAGACCCGGCTGCCGTCCGAGCGGGCGCTCGCCGCCGCGCTCGGCGCCAGCCGCTCCACGGTCAGTGCCGCTTACGACCAGCTACGCGCCGAGGGCTACCTGCGCAGCTGTCGCGGCTCGGGGAGCTTCGCTGCCGTGCCCGACGGCCACCGAGGCGCTCCCGACGCGCTTGCACCCGGAGACGGTATTGACCTGCGCATCGCCGCCCTCCCGGGCCCGCCGATCCTCGGCCAGCTCGTCGACGCGGCTGTGGCTGACCTGCCGCGCTGGCTGGACCACCACGGCTACGACCCGCTCGGCCTGCCTCCGCTGCGCCGGGCGATCGCCGACCGCTTCACCGCCCGGGGGCTGCCGACCCGTCCCGAGCAGGTCCTGGTCACCAACGGCGCGCTCCACGCGCTCGACCTCACCGTCCGCGCCCTGGTTCCGCGCGGTCGCAACGTGATCGTCGAGGTCCCCACCTACCCGGCGGCACTCGACGTGTTGCGCGCGGCACACACTCGCCTGCGGTTCGTGCCGGTGACGGCTGAGGGCTGGCACCTCGACGCCTTCGAAGCGAGCTTGCGCGGCACTGACCCGGCGCTCGCCTACCTGATCCCCGACTTCCAGAACCCCACCGGCGCGTTGATGGACACTCCCACCAGGCGGCGCGTCCTTGACCGCCTCGCCCATAGCGGCACTGCGGCAGTGATCGATGAGACCTTCGCCGAGTTGCGCCTCGGTGAGCTCGCTCCGCCACCGCCGGCCGCCGGCAAAGGCGTGATCCGTCTCGGCTCGCTGTCGAAGGCCGTCTGGGGCGGCCTGCGCATCGGCTGGGCCCGCGCCGAGCCGTCCCTGATCGCGCGCCTAGCGACCGCCCGAGGGTTCAGCGACATGGCAAGCCCTGTCATCGAACAGCTCGTAGCGGTCCATGTGATGGAGCGCCTCGAGGAGATCCTCGCCGAGCGCCGGGTACTGCTGCGGCGCCGCTACGACACGCTCGCCCGGGCGCTCGCCGAGCGGCTACCCGACTGGCGCTGGAGCCCTCCCTCGGGCGGTCTCGTGATCTGGGCGGAGCTTCCCCAGCCCATTTCCACCAGCCTCGCGCTCGACGCCCGCCGCCACGGCGTCCACCTCACGCCCGGCCCACGCTTCGGCGCCGCCCACCTCCTCGAACGCTTCGTGCGCCTCCCGTTCACCGAATCTCCCGACCGCCTCGAACGCGCCACCGCTACCCTCGCCCAGCTCAGCCCGAAACCAGGCTCCATCGGATCCATCAAGAGCGAGTTCGAACCTATCCACTACGTGGCATAGCAAACGACGCTCCCGCATCGCCCCGAGTTCGCCGCCTGCCACTCCAAGCCTGGCTAGGGAGCGCCTGGATGGCCGGGATCCCCAACACGAGCGGGGCCGGAGCGTTGCCCCAACGTCGCATCTCGGCCGCCGAGCGCGTCGCTGCCCATCCCGACAGGCTGCCAGAAGGTGCGTCCGCCCTTCTGGCCCAATTTTCGCCTGGCGGAGATCGGCGGTGTGCGCCAGCGTCAGGCCTGGAAGTCGATGCGGGTGCCGAGCCCGAGGTCAACGGCCCTCCGGTAGGCGTGCCAGGCGATCCGCAGTCAACAGCATCTGCAGGCCGACGGGGCTGTAGGCGGTGACTCGGTCGCTGCACCTCACCCCTGGTGTCGCAGTCAGGGATCCATCAGCGGAGCGCTGCTTCGAACAGTGCCGGTAGGCGAGGATCGGCGAGCTGCAGTCCTGTCATCTCCTTGTGGTTCAGCCACGCCAGCGCGTCGTGCTCGCTCATGTCCCTGTTGACCGTCTCGCCGTCCCATCGTCGAGTACCCAGACCTTCCATGCGGAAGTCCTCACTCCGGAGGTGGGCGAACGGGATGCCGGCGATGACGGCGGTGACGCCGAGTTCTTCGCGTAGCTCACGGCGGAGCGCCGCGGCAGGAGTCTCACCGCGCTCGACATGGCCACCGGGGAGATCCCAGCAGTCGGGGTACCACGCACGCGCTGGCGAGCGGTGGAGCAACAGCCCGCGACTCGCGCGCCGCAGCAGGCCCGCAACGACGAGGTGAGGGTCCTCGCTGATCGTCACTCCTCGATCCTTGCAGGTGCCCGCCCGGGGATCGGCCACTCGGACACCCGGGGGGCCCGCTGTCGCCCGGTCCTGCATCTCCTCAGCCGACCGGCCACACGATGTCTTGGGCGGCCCGCCGATCGCGAACCGCGGGATCGACGGATGCGGGCGCGCTACGCGGTGCCGCCCGGCCGATGGCCACCATGGTGCTGACCTCCCAGGAGCTGGGCACGGCGAAGTCGGCGGCCACCCCGTCACGGTCGAAGGCTCGGAACTGGCGGGCGGAGAGCCGAAGCGCCTCGGCCTGAAGAGTCATGTGAGCGACGGCCTGGCCTAGGTCGTAGAGGGAGAACTCCGAGTGCTCCCAGTCGGTCCCCTCGACCCAGCGGTGCGCCAGGTTGGCGATCAGCACGCTGGCGCCCGGAGCCCAGCTGGCGCAGCTTCCCGCCAGGTGACTCACGAGGCGTTCGTGGATAGCGTCGCTGCGACGCCCGACGATGAACGCCCACGGCTGGGAGTTGCCCGCCGAGGGCGCCCATCTGGCCGCTTCGAGCAGCGCCTCGATCTCGTCGTCGGTCGCCTCGTAGGTGTCGTCGAAGCGGGTCGGGATCCAGCGAAAGGCGAGGAGCGGATGCAACAGGGGCGAGCTGAACTCGTTGTCCACGATGCCCAGTATGGCAGGGACGCCAGACTGTCCCGCTGCCCCTGGAGGATCCCGTTCCGGGCATCCGCCCGGCGGCGGGGCTCTGCGGGACGACTGGCATTGATCGGGCTGGAAGGATTGTCGTGTGCGCTCCCCACAGACGCTCAGCGAAGGCGACCGGCGGACCGTCGCCGCGTGGGCGGCCGATTGCGCAGAGCACGCGCTGAAGATCTTCGAGGCCACAGCTCCAAGCGACGGTCGTCCTCGTGATCTCATCGCCCGGGCTCGGGCGTTCTCACGCGGCGATCTTGATGTCGCGGAGGGAATCCGCCACCGCTTCTCAGGTGGCGTTCCCGCCGGCGAGGTACGCGCTGCAGCAGCCGCTCGAGCGGCCGGACAGGCCGCAGCAGTCTGCCATATGGGCGCCCATGCGCTCGGCGCCGCCGCGTATGCCGCGAAGGCCGCTGGTCTCGCCGAGCCAGACCGGGCAGACGCCATAACGGAAGAGGTCCGCTGGCAGCTTGACCACGCATCCGCCGCGGTCAAAGCCGCTCTACGGCTGCTGCCGCCCGTGGGCGAAAACGCAGCCGGCCCACTCGGCCCCGGGCTCCTCTCGTCGGGTCTCATCGGCGCGATCGTCCATGATCTTCAAGTGGGCCTGGCAGAATCCGATCCCGACCCCACTGCGAGGTCACATCATCGGTCGCGCTAGCGGATCGGTCATTGACACGCAGGGACAGACCGGTGGCCTACTGCGGCGCATATCGTGCTGATGTGGAGCCGACCGCCGAGAGGTTCCGGGGCCTTGCCCGGTCATCGCCATGGCGGTGGCGCACGCTTCGCTTCACGGTCACCTGGCAGGGTGAGGCCCCGCTTCCGATGAGCGGTGGCGTGCGGGCGTGGGTGGCGCGCCCCGATGCGCTGCGGGTCGAAAGCCCGGACGGCGCCCTGCTGGTCGCCAAGAACGAGCCGCCGCGGCCGGGGTCGCGGGCGTTGCTCACTACCGGGGGCGGACGGGTGCTCCCCGATCCCCCGCCCGCGGCCGAAACGACCCCGGTCTGCGACGAGGACGGCCTCGTTGCCGAGCGACCGGGGGAGGCCCGCTACGACGACCCGATGTTCCAGAGCTACCACTGGGTGGCGATGCTCGACTCCGTCGAGCTGGCCGACGGAGTGGACCCTCGCTTGCCCCCCGGAGCGCGGGTGGACCCGCCGGTGCTCTTCGAGGAGATAGCAGAAGTCGACCACTGCGGGAGGCTGGCGTGGCAGGCGCGCTGCCGCCCGAGCGCCACCTACTGGCCGCGCTGCTCGTGCTGCCCCTTGCTCCCGTCTCCTCAAAGCGACGCCCTCGAGGGGCAACTGGGCATGCCCGCGGTCTTCGTCTTCGCGGAGGCCCACCGGCTGCGCCTCGACGTGCAGACCGGGGTCTGCGTGTACAGCCAAGAGCTTGGCGGCACGCGTGATGGCTGGGGCCACGAGATGAAGATCGAGGCGGTCGACGAGTCAATGCCCGAGCCGCTCTTCGAGCACAGACGCTGGCCGAGGAGAAGCCGCTTTCGCCGCTGACCGCGATCCCACTCAACCATCGGCCTACGGGCGCCAGCGGGCGGCTCCTGCGTCTGGGGATCAGGCCGCGCCGTGCTGTCCGGGCTGGGCCGGTAGGCGGCAGCCGAAGGCCTCGGTGAGACCCTCCCTTCCGTCGTCGTGAATCACGATTGCCCGGCTGGCTGGCCGGCGGCTCACCCATCGGAGGCCGACCATGTGGGTCAGCAGGCCTGCGCCGAGGGCGCCGGCGATGTGGTGACGCCGTTCACTCCAGTCCAGGCACGGGTGGGCGAAGGAGCGCCGCGAGTTGGACAGGGTTCCCAGGTCCAGGCCGAACCTTTCGAGGACGTGGCTTTGCGGGCCGAGCTGGTAGCTGCTGTCGGTCTCGGTGAGCACTTGTCGCTCTATGAGGGTGTCGGTCAGGGATACGGCCACGGCTCCGGCCAGGTGGTCGTAGCAGGTTCTGGCCCAGGCCAGCTCGGCTGCCACCCGCGATTGGCGGAGCGAGCGGACCGGCCGCACCGGCGCCAGGGCGGCGAGGGCCTCGAAGGCTCGGGCGGCTCGTCCGTCGGCCAGACGGTAGTAGCGGTGCCTTCCCTGGGTCTCTACGGCCACCAGGCCAGCGGTCAAGAGGCGGCTCAGGTGGGCGCTCACGGTAGGGGCCGACACCTCGGCGGCCCGGGCCAGCTCGCCGGCGGTGAGCGCTCGGCCGTCGAGGAGGGCCGCCACCACCGCGGCGCGGGTCCGGTCGGCGAATAGCTGGGCCGCCACGGCCACGTCGACATCCACGTTTCGACGCTACCCCAAACGTCTCGCCCCTAGGTTCGGCCTAGAGCCAACCAACCGAGCTGGAGGAGACAACACCATGGGCGCCCCCCCACCCCCACATCCCGCAGCCGAGAGGCCGACGCCTTCCTCGATGCCCTCCAGCACAGCGCTCCGCAGACCGTCAGCGCCTGCGAGGGCTGGACCACCCACGAGGTGACCGCCCACCTGGCGGCCGGAGCCGCCGAGGTCACCCGGCGCACCTGGAACCCTACCTGCGAGGCGAACAGGTGCCTGCCACCCAGAGCTTCGAGGTCAGGGAGGCCCCCTACCGGGCCATGAACGACCCCGACTTGCGCCGGCGCCTGAACATGGAGGAGAACAAGATGCGCTCGGTCATCGACCAAGTCCTTGCCAAAGAGCCCGAGGCGGTCATCCCTTGGACCGGACGGCGCATGGCGGTGGCGAAGTTCCTCCCCCACATGCGCAACGAGTTCGTCGTCCACCGCTGGGACTTCGCCGGCGACGACGAGGTGGGGTGTCAGTTGCTGGCCCAGCCAGAGCTCACCGAGCACGCCGTCGGCGTGTTGGGCCGCCTGCTGCTGGCCCGGGGCCGCCATCACGACCCCGACGCCGACGGGAACTTCGCCGTGCGCCTGCGTTGCGAAGGCAACCGGGACGTGCGCGTCGTCGTGGACGGCGAGCACGCCGGTCTCGAACTGGCTGACCAGGACGGCGACGAGCCCTACGCTGAACTCGACGCCGCGGCTCGCACCCTGGTCATCTGGGGACGCCGCCCTGACCAGAGGGGTCGGTTCCGCAGCCACATGCCCGTCGAGAGCCTTGCGCGCCTCCAAGCCCTCCTGGCCGGATACTGACGGCCGCCCGGCCCCACCCCGACCGTGACCCGACTGAGCGTTGGTGGTTGCTGACTAGCCTCCGGCGAGGGGCCGGGCCAGAGCGTGGCGCCGGCTCGGCGTGCGGCCTACGCGCCCCGGGATTCTGCGAGGCGGCGCATCCAGTAGCGGAACCAGCCCTGACCATAGGGGACGTAGACCCGGGTGGGGACATCGCGCCGGCGCAGGTCGGCGAGGACGTCCGGTCGCACGCCGAGAAGATGCTCGACCGTTACGGGCCCGGCGCCGAGCAGCAGCGCCTCTCGCAGCCGACCGTCGTGCGTGGCCATCGACCACGCGGCCCGCTGCTCGGCCAGGCGGAAGCCCAGCCTCAGGTAGGCGACGTCGGTCGGCTCCCCGTAGGCGTGGGCGCCTGCGGTCTCGATGTAGGCGCCCTTGACCAGGCGGATGTGCACTCCGGCGGCGGCCAGCGCATCGGCGTCGTCGGCCGAGCGCACCAGGTTGGCCTGCACAGTGCCGCCGAGACGGTCGGCCAGGCCGCGGCCGGCCACCTCCAGGATGCAAGAGAGCACCGCATCGGTGCGGCGCGCGTCCTCAGCGCCGACCTGTACTCGCCGTCCGGGGGGGAGAGCATCGACGATGTGCGCGAGCCGGTCAGCCGCACCTGGGCGGTCCACGTCGAGCGCCAGATGGGTGAGGTCGACTGACAGCCACACATCCGTAGGCGGAGCAGGCAGGGCCGCGATCAGGGAGCGGTAGTGCTCGACCACCTCGGTCGCCTCGCCGACATCGGCGACCAACTCACCAAACAGGTCGACACTGACGCCGTGGCCGTCGACCAGCAGTCGATCAGCGACGCCCAGAGCCTCGGAGCGGCTGCGTCCGGCGACGTAACGTGAGGCCGCCCGCCACGCGACCCGCTCTCCGGCCGGTAGAGAACGGACAGTACGCTCAAGCCGCTCACTGGTCGCCAGCCTGAACAGCACCGCACGGTCAAGGCCCACCCCACCACCTTGCCAAACCTGCAACCCCGACTCGACCTCGACGGTCACCCGGCCCCGTAGCCCGATCGCTGTCTGGGACGCCCCTGGTCTGGGACGCCGCAGCCGTAGACTCCGGCCCGTGGCCGATGAGACTCGTAGCTGGGTTAAGACAAGAAGCCAGACGGTTGTGTACGGGAGCTGGGTGGTCGGCGGCTTCCTGGCCGAAGACGGCACCATCATCCTGAATGACGACATCGTCGACTCCAGTAACGGAGCACCTCGGCAGGGCTAGCGGTCGCCAACAGACTCGAAGATACGCAGGCTCAGCGTCCGTAGGGCGATCCTCAGCTGGGGTCGGCATCAACGCCATGCGCCATACTGGCGATGTGCTCAGCGCTCGGGCCCTTCTTGGTCAAATGGCAGCGTCTTTGGGGGAGCTTCCGATCGTCCAGCGGGCCGTGGCCACGGGGAGCCTGTGTGCCGGCGTGATCGGGGTCCTAGTCGGGCTGGCCGTCGGCCTGGTCACCTATCCCCTCACGGCGTGGTTTGCCGCCTTCGAAGTCGGCTTTCCTGCTGCGCTGGCCGGAGCTCTGATCGGTCTGGTGGTAGGGCTGGTCCTCCTCGCTCGTCGGGCGAGGACCCGACGCTCTGGTACCCACGACCCGGCTCGGCCAAGCCTGCCGCCTAACTGAAGCGATCCGACGAATCCTCGAGCACGGCTCGGACCACCTGCCTGTCGCAGCAGCCGATCGGTGATGGGACTGGCCCCGTCGGTGCTCACGCCGGGCTCGGCGGCCGTAAGGGCCACTCAAAGTGAGGGACTACGGTCGGGGCCGTGACTGAGCCGAACATAGGCCCCGAGCAACGTCTTCTACGGGATGATGCAGCACCTGCTGATTCGCTTCGCTGGGCAGCAGGAGCCGGGGATCGCCCCCGGTCGTGAAGTGGTTACCCGGGAGAATGCACTGGACGGCATCGTGCTACTGGCAGCGGCCATCGACGAACCAGCACAGGCGGGGGTGATTGACCGTAACAGGGCCTTCCACATGGGGGCTCTGCTGATGGTGATCCGGGAGTACGTACAGTCCTTGCCCGAGGGGCTGGGCGAGCCTGACAGTCCCGACCTCGTGACCCCCGATCTACAAACGATGGTCGAGGCGATCCGGCAGGGCATCGCGCAGCACCATGGGTGACCTTATCAGCGCACTTTTCCGTCGTTCACCTTCGGTTGGAGGTGGACGTGGCGTCGCCCTTCGGGCATCGCCATGCGGCACCCCTGGGCACGCACCGGCATGCTGGACGCGATCGACTCGACGCGTCATCATGTCCGAGTGCCAGCCGGGCGGTGTGTGACCGTGACCGACCTGTCGTCGTGAGCCTCCAAGAGCGACCCGGGCCGCGGCGACAGTGGACACCGGAGGCCATCGTGGAGGCGTCCGACGCCATCGACGAGCAACTGGCGCTGGCTGGTCCCGACACCCGCAAGATTCGCACCGACGACTACCTCCTTCTGCGCTACCCGGACCGGTTGCGCTCCCCGACGATGGGACTGGTCCAGGCGTGGACGTTCGCCCGCCGGCCCCTGGCGACCTTCGCCAAGGAGGCGGAGGACCAGGTGCGTTCCTGGGGCGAGGACGAGATCCGATGGTGGGTGTTTGACGACGCCCTAGCCGGGGACGAAGCGCCGCTGGTGGCCAGGGGCGGCGAGCTGTGCGACACCTACCACCTGCTGGCCAGGGACATCGAACAGGCCGGATCCTCGCCGGAGGCGACCACAGTGGTCGCCGACCGGGCCTCTTACGAGGCGCTGGTGGAAGTCGAGACGACCGGATGGGGTCGGGCGCCGCTCGACGCCGCCTCTATCGAGGTTGGATACGAGGAGTACCTCCGGGACCTGGAAGGTCGGCAAGGGTTCGCGATCCTCGCCACCGTGGATGGCGTGCCGGCGGCTATAGGGCGGTGCCGAATGTACGGGGACGTCGCCCGCCTGGCCGGCGCGGTGACCCTCGAACGGGCGCGCAACCGGGGTGCCTACGTCCGGGTGTTGGCCGCTCGCCTAGTGCTGGCCAGGAGCTGGGGCGCCACCCTGGCCCTGACCCGGGCCCGTCCATCCACCTCGGCGCCGATTTTGGAGCGGCTGGGCTTCGAGCGGTACCGGGTTGAGCGCTGCTACAGCGTCCGCCTCACCCAATAAGACGCCGCCAACCGAACGGACCCGCTCGACGGCCTGTCCCGTGGCGGGATTCTCCAGCGGGCGCGGACAGCAATCGGGCACCCCAGACACGACTGGCGAAGTTATGTACGTCCTGTACAATCTTGACATGCCTGACGAGCCGAGTATCCCCGTGACCGAAGCGCGCGCCCAGTTGGCCGACCTGGTCAACCGAGTCGCCTACACCGGCGAGCAGATCACCCTGACCCGCCACGGTCGTGCCATGGCGGTTCTGGTCTCAGTTGCCCACGCTAAGCGGGCCCGAGCCGGGGACCAGGAGACGACCGTCGCGACGGTGTCGTCGCTACCGACGGGGCTTCCACGCATGCCCGGCTCACCGGAGCATCCACAGAAGACCGCCGCCCGGAGCACCGCGGCCCCTCCCCGCTCCGGTGGTCCGCAACCACCGGGCGGCGCGACCTGTTGAGCGGGGACCCTCCTCAGCGACGCCAAGAACAGCTCGGCTCTGGCCAGTTGCTCTCCGGCAACCGGGATTACCTGATGTTGTGGAGCGGCGGGGCGGTCTCCTTGCTCGGCACACAGATGTCGACGGTCGCCTACCCCCTGGCGGTGCTGGCCCTCACCGGGTCGGCAACCCTGGCCGGCGTGGTCGGCACCACCGGCCTCGTCGCCCGGCTCGTCCTGCGCCTGCCCGCCGGCGCTCTCGTCGACCGCTGGGACCGGCGACATGCGATGCTGGTGGCCGACCTTTCCAGGGTCGCTGTGCTGGCCAGCGTCGCTGCCGCGGCCGCGTTCGGCGTCTTGGGGGTGGCCCAGCTGGCTGTCGCCGCCTTCGTGGAGAACGGTTTCGGCGAGTTGTTCCGGCCCGCCTCCATCGCCGCCTTCCGCCGGGTCGTGCGCCCGGCGGAGATGGCCACCGCGGTATCCCGCCTGGAAGCTCGCAGCTACGCGGCCGGCGTTGCCGGCCCACCGCTGGGGGGCGTGCTGTTCGGGCTGGCCCGGTCCCTGCCCTTCGCCGGCGACGCCGCCAGCTACGCCTACTCGTTCCTGGCCACCTTGGTGGTCCGCACCCCCATGGGCGTCACCCCCGCAACCCAACACGAGAACCTGCGCGGACAGCTGACGGCCGGGCTGGGATGGGTCTGGGGCCAGCGCGTCATCCGGGCGATGCTCCTCTCCGCGGCGGGCTTCGGTTTCGTGTTCCGTGCCGTCTACCTCGCGGTGATCGTCGCCGCCAGAGCCGGGGGGGCCAACCCGGCCCAGGTCGGGACCATGCTCGGGACCGCTGGCGCCTGCGGCTTCGCCGGTGCCCTGCTCGCCACCCGCCTCGCCGGCACCCGGCACCCTTCGCTCGTCGTCCTCGGGATCTTCTGGTCCACCACCGCGCTGGTCTCCCTCATGGCCTTGACGCACGACCCCTATCTCCTCGGTGTTCTCCTCGGCACCACCACCTTCCTCGCCCCCGCGGCCAACACCATCCTCATCAGCTACGTGATCACCGTCACCCCTGACGCTCTTCAAGGACGCGTAGACGCAGCCGGCAACTTCGTGACCGGCGCGGCCAGCCCGCTCGCCCCCCTCGCCGTCGGCCTCCTCCTCACCAAGATCGGGGGGCCGGGGACCTTCCTTGCCATCGGCGGCATCACCGCCGCCATCGCCATGGCCGTCACCGCCGCCCCCGCCATGCGGTCGATCCCCCGCCTCTCGGAGCTGACCGGATCGTGACCCGGGCTGCTGTCGCCTCCTTCTCCGTAACTGCCGGGCCCTCCCCGTGCCATCTGCCGAGCCCTTCAGATCCGCAGGGGAGAGTCCAGGTCAGCGAACCCTGAACGGGAACACCCCCGGTCAGCGGCGTTGGCGGCCGGGGAGCGTCCCGTTTACCCCGCCCGCAAGGAATCCGAGTGACGGGGCGCTATCCGCAACGAGGCACGGGCCGGCCAAGCCCTCGCGCGC
>JAJZWW010000051.1 GCA_021846485.1 Actinomycetes bacterium | reverse complement strand
CAGCAGCTCGCGCAGCTCGGGGGGAGGGCCGAAGTACTGCTCCTCCTCCAGGGTCCGGACCTCCTCGCAGCCCGAGGCCGGGGCGAGCCGGTCTACGACCGCCTGCACGAGCGACTCGGGGGCCGACGCCCCGGCGATCACCCCGACCGTGCCGGCGAGGTCGCCGGGCAGCTCGTCGGGACCGTTGACCCGCAGCACCCGGGGGCAGCCGGCGGCCGCCGCGGTGCGCTCCAGGGCCCGGGTGTTGGAGGAATTGGCCGACCCGATGACCACCACGACGTCGCAGCGGCCGGCGACCGCCTTCAAGGCGGCCTGTCGGTTGGTGGTGGCGAAGCACAGGTCGGAGTGCCCCGGGACCCACAGGTCCGGCCAGCGGGCCTGGGCGTGGTCGAGCAGCGCCTTCCACTCGTCGAGGGCGAGGGTGGTTTGCGCGAGGAAGGCCACCGGGCCGTCCGGCTCGGGGACCGCGTCGATCTCGGCGGCCGACTCGACCAGGTGGATCGAGCCGGGGGCGACCGCCATCGTGCCTATCGCCTCTTGGTGCCCCTCGTGGCCGACGTAGACGATCGAGTAACCCCTCGCTGCCCGCACCTTGACCTCGTGGTGGACCTTCTTCACGAGTGGGCAGACCGCGTTGACCACCGCCCCGCCGGTCTCCCTGGCGGCGGAGACCACCTCGGGTGGGGAGCCGTGGGCCGACAGCATCACCGGTGCGCCGGGGGGGACCTCGGCGATGTCCTCCACGAACACGACGCCCAGCTCCCCGAAGCGCTCGACGACCACCTGGTTGTGGACGATCTCGTGGTAGCAGTACACCGGCGGCTCGAAGACCTTCACCATCCAGGCCAGGGCCTTGATGGCCATCTCCACCCCGGCGCAAAAGCCCCGGGGTGAGGCGAGCAGGACCTTGTCCACGTCCACGACCAGAGGCTACCGAGCACCGGCGCCCAACCCCACTCGAGCCGCGGCGACGGCCCACCCACTGGTTGCGGCCGGCGACCGCTTCGCGCCCAGCCCACCCTACAGAGAAGGAACTTGCCTGCTGAACTTCTCCACCAGCTCTGACCTCGGGGCTTGGGTGCGAAGCAGTCCAGCAGGCAAGCTCCTCCTCGGTATCCTCGTCGGGATATGTCCCTTCCGCGCGTGGTGGCGGTCGCCCCCGGTTCGCCCGCCGCCCGGGCCGGCCTCCTGCCCGGGGACGAGATCGCTGCCCTCGACGGCCAACTGCCCCGGGACGTCATCCAGTACCAGCTGCTCGCCGACCGCGAGACCCTGGACGTCGAGGTGCGCCGAGGCGGTCTGGAGCTCACCGCGACCGTCGAGCGGGAGGGCGGGGAGCCCCTCGGGGTGGAGGTCGACGCGGCCCTCTTCGACCGGGTGCGGACCTGCGACAACCACTGCGAGTTCTGCTTCATCCACCAGCTCCCCAAGGGGATGCGCAAGAGCCTCTACACCCGCGACGACGACTACCGGCTGTCGTTCTTGTACGGCAACTTCACCACCCTGACTCGCTTCACCGAGGCGGACCTCGAGCGGGTGGTCACCGAGGGGCTCTCCCCACTCTGGGTATCGATCCACGCCACCGATCCGGAGGTGCGGGCAGCGATGTTGCGCAACCCGCGGGGCGCGACGAGCCTGCGCTGGCTGCGGGCGTTGCTCGACCACGGCGTCGAGGTGCACGGCCAGGTGGTCGTCTGCCCGGGGGTCAACGACGCGGCCGTTCTCGACGACACCCTGGCCGGCGTCCTGGACCGCTTCCCGGAGATGGCCAGCGCGGCCTGCGTGCCGCTCGGGGTGAGCCGCTTCAACGCCGAGGTGGCCATGCGGCCCCACACCCCGGCCGAGGCCGCCGCGGTGGTCGAGCTGGTCGAGGAATGGCAGGGATGTTTCGAGCGCGCCCTCGGGCGGCCCGTCGTGTTCGCCTCCGACGAGTACTACCTGCTCGCCAGCCGGCCGCCGCCGCCGCTCGAGCGCTACGGCGAGGTGGCCCAACACGACAACGGAGTGGGGATGCTCCGCTGCTTCGAGGCCCGCTTCGCCGGGCGGATCGACCTGCCCGCCGGCGGCCCCGGCGGGTTCTTCCAGTCGGTCGACGGCGCCCCGGCCGCCGGGTACCGGGCGGCGCGCGCCCCGGGCAGGGTGTCCCTGCGGAGCCGCCCGGGGGCGCCGCCCACGGTCCTCACCGGCACCTACGCCGCCTCGTGGATCGAGCGCCTGGTCCGGCCGGTGCGGCCCGACGCCGAGGTGGTGGCGGTCGACAACCGCTTCTTCGGCGGCAACATCGGCGTCGCCGGGCTGCTCACCGGGGCGGACATCGCCCGGACCCTCGGCGAGCTGTCCCCCGGGAGGCGCTACCTGCTGCCCGACGCCTGCCTCTCCGGGGGCCGCTTCCTCGACGGACTCGGACCCGACGACCTCCCACTGCCGGTCGAGGTGGTCCCCTCCGATGGCGCCAGCCTGCGGGCCGCGCTCGGCCCCGGGCCCCGGTGAGCGCGCCGGCGCCGGTCACCCGGCCGAAGGTGGCGGTGGTCGGGCGGCCCAACGTCGGCAAGTCGACGCTCGTCAACCGGATCGTCGGGCGCCGGGAGGCGGTCGTCGAGGAGCGCCCCGGGGTCACCCGGGACCGCAAGCTCCTCGACGCCGAGTGGGCTGGGCGGGAGCTGACCCTTGTCGACACCGGCGGGTGGCTGGCGGCCGGAGGAGGTCTGGAGCGGGCGGTGAGCTCCCAGGCGGAGCGGGCGGTGGCCGAGGCGGACGCGGTGTTGTTCGTCGTCGACGCGACCGTGGGTATCACCGAGGAGGACGCCCGAGTCGCCCGGATGCTGCGGGCGGCCCCGGTGGCGGTGCTGGTCGTCGTCAACAAGGTCGACGGCGACAGCCGCGAGCCCGACGCCTGGAGCTTCGCCCGCCTCGGCCTCGGCGACCCCTACCCGGTGAGCGGGCTGCACGGACGGGGGACCGGCGACCTGCTGGACCGGCTCGTCGCTCTCCTCCCACCTGAGCCGCCCGAGCCGTGCGATCCGCCCGAGCCCCCCGGAGAGCGGACGCCGACTGCGGGCCGCGAGGACCCTCTCCCAGGGGCGGTGGCCCCCCGGGTCCCGTCGGTGGCCATCGTCGGGAGGCCCAACGTCGGCAAGTCGACGTTGTTCAACCGCATCGTCGGCGACGAGCGCTCGGTCGTGCACGACCTGCCGGGCACCACCCGGGACACGGTCGACACGGTCGTCGCCACCGCCGAGGGCGAGGTGCGCTTCGTCGACACCGCCGGGATGCGCCGCCGGGCGCGCGAGGCGGATGGGGCGGAGTACTACTCGCTGGTGCGTGCCCTGCAGGCGATCGACCGGGCCAACGCCGCGCTGCTCGTCATCGACGCCTCCGCCGGCGTGACTCGCCAGGACCAGCGTCTCGCCGAGAGGTTGGACGCCGCCGGCAACCCGGTGGTGATCATGCTCAACAAGTGGGAGCTGCTCGACACCGACGCCCGCCGGGCGGTCCGCGCCGACGTCGCCGACCGCCTGGCCTTCCTCGCCTACGCGCCGGTCCTCGCGGTCAGCGCCCGGACCGGCCTCGGGGTCCACAAGCTGCTCCCCGCCCTCCGGAGCTGCCTCGACGCCTACGGGAGGCGGGTGCCGACCGCCGAGCTCAACCGGGTCCTCGCCCGGGCCCAGGCGGCGCAGCGCTCCCCGCACGGCCGGATCCTCTACGCCACCCAGGGTGCTGCCGACCCGCCCACCTTCACCCTCTTCACCAGCGCGAAGATCCCCCCGACCTACCTGCGCTACCTGGAGCGGCGCATCCGGGAGCACTTCGCTCTCGGACCCACCCCCCTCCAGCTACGGGTCCGCCAGCGAGCCGACTGATCCTCGCCGGGCCGGCGGGCTCACCGTCGCCGACTGGTCCTCGCCGGGCCGGCGGGCTCACCGTCGCCGACTGGTCCTCGCCGGGCCGGCGGGCTCACCGTCGCCGGCCGACCCGGCCCCTTGGTAGCGTCTGGCCATGGACGCCCAGCCCTGGTTGGCTGCGGCAGCGATCCTGTGCCTGGTCGCCGCCTTCTTGTGGGCCCGGGCGTCGGCCCGCATGGCGCGCGCCGCCCGCCACATCGAGGTGGAGACCGCCGACGCTGGCGAGGACGCGACCGAGCTGGCCCGCATCGCCCACGACAAGGACCTCCACAGCGCCCTGCTCTACCTGGTGGTCGGCGCCGGCCTGGGGTTCGCCTCGGTCTCCCGCTCCCCGTGGTTCGAGATCCCCCTGCTCCTCGTGGGCGTGCCGGTGGCGCTCACCCTTCGCATCGCCCCCCGGATCTTCGACGAAGCCCGTCACTCCGAGAACCGCTCGATCCTCGAGCGCCGGGCCGAGGAGGTCCTCGCCCAGCAGGACCTCGCCCCGCGGCGCTGGACCGAACGCCTCGCCCCCGAGGAGCTCCCGCCGATCGACGGCTTCGAGCTCGGGAGGGTCTACGAGCCCGGCTCGGGGCTCATGGCCGGCGACTTCTACGACGTGTACCCGACCGGACCGGGGCGGCTGGCGTGCGTCATCGGCGACGTCGCCGGCCACGGCGTGGAGCCGTCGATCACCGCCTTCCAGGTCAAGTACCTGCTGCGCAACTTCCTGCTGCAGTACCGCGACCCGGCCCAGGCGCTCGAGGAGCTCAACAAGGTGCTGTCGGTCACCGGTCGCCCCGAGGACCTGGTGTCGTGCTGCGTGGTGGTGTTCGACACCGCCGCGGGTACGCTGCGCCACGCCTCCGCCGGCCACCCGGCCGCCTGGCTGTGGCACGACGGTGGGATGCGCGCCCTGCGGGCCACCGGCCCGCTGCTCACCCTCGACCCCCGGGGCACCTACCTGTCGCGCGAGCTGCCCCTCCTGCCGGGTGACCTGCTGATCCTCTACACCGACGGGTTGGCGGAGGCCCGCTCCGGCGGCCAGCTGTTCGGCGAGGAGCGGGTCGCCCAGATCGTGCGGCGCGACCCGGGCCAGGACGCCGACACGGTCGCCAAGTCGCTGCTCGCCGCCGCCCGGGACTTCGCCTCCGGTCGCCTGACCGACGACCTCGCGGTGCTCGTCGTGAGGCGCAACTAGCCCAGACAGGGACCTCGGGACCCCGCGGCGCGCCGGTATTGTCTGGGGCAGGAGACCCGGCAACGTCCGGGTCGGGCGGCGCCGCTTCCGTACACGGGCCGCCCCTGGAGGCCCGGTGCCCTGGTGCGACGACTGCAGCAAGTTCTGGAACCCGCCGAGCCTCGGTGACCACGGCGAGTGCCCGTCGTGCGGGACGGTCATCACCATGCCCGCCAAGAGCGCCCCCTGGCATTTCAAGGTCCTGCTCGTCGGGCTGGTCGGCTATCTCGTCTACCGGGTGTACTGGCTGGCCACCTGGCTCCCCAAGCACGTCTGACGCAGGGTCCGGGTCCTGCGCCCCGGGCGAGCCTACCGGCACCTGCGGCATCCCACCCGGTCCGGCCGGCCAGGGCGTGGCCTCCAGCCGGTCGAGGTGACGGTGGTCGAGTAGCGATGGCGGTCGAGCAGCCATGTAGACTTCTCCCCACCGGGCGGTGGCGCAGTTTGGTAGCGCACCAGACTGGGGGTCTGGGGGTCGCGGGTTCAAGTCCCGCTCGCCCGACGCGTGCGAGGAGGTCCCGGCCCCCGGGACCTCCTTGGTAACCTCGGCGGGCATGGCTGCCACGGACGAACCCGACCAGCCCGCTCCGGCGGGCGACGAGACCCGGGCCTTCCAGGCGTTCTACCTCGGACGGGACGAGGACCGTCGCCCCGAGGGGTGGTTCGCCCGCCTGCTCGGGTGGTGGCGGCGGCGGCGCTGAGCTGGGGCCCGCCGGTCAGCGGTAGCAGCCGCCCGGCGCGCTGCGCAGTGAGGGAAGCTGGTCGGGGTCGTGGCCGTAGACGAGCATCCCCCCCCTCGGCCTCGGCGACCCGGCGGAGGGACTCGGCGCTCTGCCGTGCCAGTTCGGGGTCGGCCTGGCCTCCCCAGCTGCCGGCGGTGAAGTTGTTCGCGCGGTAGACGGCGTCGCCGCAGAGCACGACCGTTCCGGTCTCTGGGAGGCGGAGCACGACCGATTGGTGGCCGGTGCAGTGCCCCGGGGTGGGTAGCACCTCGAAGCCCTCCCACAGTCTGGCCTCCCCGTCCAACAGCCCGTAGGCCAGCCCCGGCAGGTCCCAGTACCGGCCGGGGAAGCTCGGGTTGGCCCGGGCGTGCTCGTAGTGGTCCAGCTGGACGAAGAACTTGGCTCCCCCGAGCAGGTCGTTGTTGCCGGCGTGGTCGAAGTGCAGGTGGGTGTTGACGACGAAGTCGACGTCCTGCGGCGCCACTTCGAGCTGCGCCAGGCGGAACAAGAGGCTGTCCTCCTTGCGCATCGCCGGCAGCAGGGCCGCCTCGTTGGGCGTGCCCCACCAGGTCAGGGCCCGAGCGGCAACTACTTGGACGGCCGAAGGCCGAGAACCGTGTGCTGACACGGCCGAAGTTGGTAACGCCGTCCAAGTAGTTGCCGGAAGGGTCCTCAGCTCGGGGTCGCGCACGTGCAGGCGGTGCATCCCGGTGTCGACGAGCACCAGGAGGTCGTCGTCCAGGCGCACCAAGAACCGGGATGTGCACCCGCCGGCCGTCCCGGACACCCGGGGCGATCACCTGGTAATCGCAGCAGCACTCGCCGAGCGGCAGGACGTGGAGCTCCATCCCCGGATCCTAGGGGTGCCCCGGGGAGGCTCGCCGGCTACCAGCCCGGGGTGTAGGCCCCCCGGCCCATCGCCGCGCTCTGCTCCCAGTCGAGGCTGTCGTCGAGGCTCCCGGAGATCTCGTTGATCCAGGGCAGCCGCTCCTTCAGGATCCGCTCGACGCCGGCCTGGAGGGTCGTCGCGCTGATCGCGCACGAGCTGCACGCTCCCTGCAGCTGGACCGCGACGGTGCCCGCCGCGGCGTCCACGTCGAGGAGGACCAGGTCCCCGCCGTCGGCCTGGACCGCCGGGCGGATCAGGTCGATCAGCTCCTGGAGCTCCCGCAGGCGTCCGGCTCGCTCCTCGTCGGTGATTGTCTCGGCGTCCACCCCCCCAGTCTGCCAGCCGGCGGCCGCCGAGCGGCGGGGACCCGTAGGCTCGGCCGGCATGAGCGCCGAGACCGACACCCCGGCGGGCCGCCCGCCACCCGCCCGGCGGGGCTATTGGGTGCCCGGGCTGATCGCCCTCGGCTTCCTCGTCGCGGTGTCGGTGCTCTTCGCGGCGGTCGGCCTGGACAGCCGCGTCGGTCGCACCCTGCCCGGGCCGGTGGTCGCCGGCTACCTCTCCTTGGACCTGGAGTCGGGGGGCAGCACCCCGGCGGTGCACTGCCCCGCCGAGGAGCCCCGGCGGGCGGGGGTCCGCTTCACCTGCACCGCCACCCGCTCGGGTAGACCGACCGAGACGATCCAGGTCACCGAGACCTCGGCCACCGGCGGCTTCCGCTACCGCCTGCTGCCCGCCGGCTGAGCCGCCTCCCGCGGGGGCCCGCCGGGGACCCCGTCGTCGAGCACCCGCTGGAGGCGCTCGCGCTGCGCGTCGAGGTCCCCGAGGAACCGCTGGAGCGCTCCGATCTTGGCCTCCACCGTCTCCCGCAGCCGGGAGCGCACCTGGAGGCCCTCGGCGATCAGCTCCCGGCGGCGGGCGGCGTCGGTCTGCTCGGAGTGGTACTCGGCCCGCAGCTCCTCCAGGCGGTCCTCGTTGTCGAAGACCTGCCGGATCTCCTCCAGGTTGAACCCGAGCAGCTCCTGCAGCTCGCGCAGGCGGGCGACCCGGGCGAGGTCCGCCTCGGAGTAGCGACGCAGGCCTCCGGGGGTGGTGCCCGTCGGGGTGATCAGCCCGAGCTGCTGCCAGTAGCGCAGGGCTCGCTCCGAGGCCCCCGAGCGGCTGGCGGCCTCACCGATCCCGAGGAGCCCCTCTCCGCCGGTCACTCGTCCGCCGCCATCTCGTCGACCAGCTCGCCCGCGCCGAGGCCGGTGCCGGCGGCCGCGGCTGCCCCGGCGAGGCCCTCGCCGGCAGCCTCGGGGACCGGCTCGTCGGCGTGCACGTAGCGGCCGCCGCGCAGCAGCGAGGCGACCGCGGCTACGCCGGACACGCCGGCGGCGAAGTCGAAGGCCAGGTGCAGGCCCCGGGCGAACGCCGGGGAGATCAGCCGGGGGAAGAACGACCGCCCGAGCAGGTAGCGGGCGTGGGCCGGGCTCAGGTGGTACACCCCGACGAGGGTCGCCTTGCCGCCGAGCAGCTCGGCCACCGGGTTGAAGCCGAGGAAGGCGGCGAACAGGCTGCCGATCGGCGGCAGGGCAGCCACCTTGCGGGCCGCGGCGGCTGGCACCCCCTGGGCGACCAGGCCGTGGAACAGCGTCGAGGGCAGCTCGGCGGCCAGGCCGATGGTGATGATCGTGAAGAACACGCCGATCGACAGCACCGACGCCGAGTTCTGGAAGGTGGCGAGCATGCCGGAGCCCGCGCCCCGTTGGTCGGGCGGGAGGCTGTTCATCACCCCCGACTGGTTGGGCGAGAAGAACATGCCCGAGCCGACCGCGAACAAGAAGATCAGCAGGGCGAACCACACGTACTCGAAGTTCATCGGCAGCGCCTCGAGCAGGAGGAACGACGCGGCGGCGATCAGCAGGCCGGCGGTGGCGAACGGCCGGGCGCCGTAGCGGTCCGACAGGATCCCCGACAGCGGCCCGGTGGCGAGGAAGCCCACGGTGAGCGGGATCATGTAGATCCCCGCCCACAGCGGGGTGCTCGCGAAGCTGTAGCCGTGCTGGGGCAGCCAGATGCCCTGCAGCCAGATGATCAGCATGAACTGCAGCCCGCCGCGGCCCATGGCGCCGAGCAGGGCGGCGAGGTTTCCGGTGGCGAACGCCCGGATGGAGAACAGCCGCAGCCGGAACATCGGGTTGGCGACCCGTAGCTCCAGCCAGACGAACACCCCGAGGGTGGCGACCCCCCCGAAGATCGCGGCCAGCACTCCCGGGTCGGTCCAGCCCATCGACCGCCCGCCGTAGGGCTCGATGCCGTACACGATCCCGGTGAGCAGCGACACCAGGCCGGCCGCGAAGGTGACGTTGCCCGCCCAGTCGACCCGGGAGCGGGCGCGGATCCCGTTGTCACGCAGCTTGAGGTAGGCCCAGACGGTGCCGAACAGGCCGAAGGGCACGGAGACCAAGAACACCAGCCGCCATTCGACGGGGGCGAGCAGGCCGCCGAGGATCAGCCCGAGGAAAGACCCCCCGACCGCGGCCACCCCGTTGATCCCGAGCGCCTTGCCGCGCTCGTCGGGCGGGAAGGCGTCGGTGAGGATCGCGCTCGAGTTGGCGAAGAGCATGGCGCCACCGACGCCCTGGAACAGGCGCATGACGATGATCCAGATGGCGCCGGCGTGCCCCCGGAGGAAGGTCACCGACAGCAGCACCGAGAACAAGGTGAACACCGCGAAGCCGAGGTTGTACATCCGGACCCGGCCGTACATGTCCCCGACCCGCCCCAGGCTCACCACGAGCACCGCGGTGACCAGCATGAAGCCCATCAGCACCCAGAGGAAATAGGAGGTGTTGCCCGGGGAGAGCGGGTTGAGCCGGATCCCCCGGAAGATGTCGGGCAGAGAGATGAGCAGGATCGACTGGTTGATCATCACCATCAACACGCCGAGGGTCGTGTTGGACAGGGCGATCCACTTGTAGTTCTTGCCGCGTGGGTCCACGGGGGTCATGGGTGCTGGCGTCTCCTGCTCACGGTCGGGACCGGAGCATACCGCGACTGTTGACGTAAGCGTCAGGGTCAGGTGGCCGGGGAGTGGGTCAGCGGCTCCGGAGCACGAGGGTGCCGACCGCCTTGTCGTGGAGGGTCTGGTTGCGCCCGTCCCACAGGGGCCAGAGCACGTCGAGGACCCAGGGCAGGAAGAGCGCGACCACGAGGAGCCCTTCGATCGCCGCCCGCAGCACGCCGCGCCAGACTCCGATGCCGCCGCCGGTGGAGGCGTCGGCGATGCGGGTGCCGACCGCCATCATTCCGAGCGTCTGGCCCCGGTAGGCGAGCAGCAGGCCCTGGTAGGCGAGAACGATGACCACGTCGATCAGCTCGACGCCGGCGGCCGCGCCGAAGGAGCTGCCGGCGCCGACCAGCACCCCGGCGCCGACCACGCTGCCGACGACGGCCTGGACCACGCTCAGCACGACCCCGTCGATGATCGTGGCGCCGACCCGGTACCACCATCCGCCGAGCGCGGGAGGCGGGCTGGCCCCGTAGCCGTAGGGGTGGTAGGGGTAGCCGTAGCCGGCGGGCCCCGAGGCGCCGTAGCCGGGCGGGGGAGGCGCGCCGTAGCCGGGTGGGGGAGGCGGGGGAGGCGCGGCCACCGTCGGGAGCGCCGCGCCGCAGTCGGTGCACTGCATCGCCCAGTCGCGCTGCTGGGCCCCGCAGGAAGGGCAGGTCCTCATCCGGCGTCCTCCCGGGTCGTGAGAGCTGCCCATTGCTAGCACCGCGACCGGCCGGCGCGGGGGAGCAGCCTGTCGCCGGGCCGTAAGGTGTGGCATGCCTGATGCGGCCCCGGGCGAGCGTCGGGTGCTCACCGTCCCCAACGGCTTCAGCGCCCTGCGGCTGGCCTGCGTGCCGGTCTTCGTGGTCCTGCTCGTCCAGCCCGCCCGGCGCGACTGGCTGGCGGCGGCCCTGCTGCTCGCCGGCCTGGGGGCCACCGATTGGGTGGACGGCTTCCTCGCCCGCCGCCTCGGGCAGGTGTCCACGGTGGGGAAAGTCCTCGATCCCGCCGCCGACCGCCTGCTGCTCGTCACCGCCGCCGCCTCGACGGTCGCCCTCGGGGCGCTCCCGGTCGCGGTGGCGGCCGTCGCACTCGCCCGGGAGGTGGTGGTGGCTGCCGGCTTCGTCTACGTGGCCGCCGCCGGCGGGCGCCGGATGGACGTCCGCCTGGTCGGCAAGGCCGGGGCCTTCGGGCTCATGTGCGCCCTGCCGCTGTTCCTCGTGGGCCACTCGCCGGTGGGCTGGCACCGGCTGGCCGAGACCCTGGGGTGGGTGTTCGCGGTCCCCGCCCTGGCCCTCGCCTGGGCGTCGGTGCTGGCCTACGCGCCGGCGGCGCGCCGGGCCCTGGCCGCGGGGCGCGCCGCAGGGTGAGCCCGCCGAGGCCGCGGGCGGTGGTCATCGCCGGGGGAGAGGGCACCCGGCTCCGGCCGCTCACCTCCACCCAGCCCAAGCCGATGCTCCCCATCGGCAACCGGCCGTTGCTCGACCACGTCGTCGGACTGCTCGCCCGCTGCGAGCTGCGCGAGCTCACCCTCGCCGTGGGGAGCGGGGCCGAGGCGATCCGCACCTACTTCGGGGACGGCTCCGACCGCGGCGTGCGGATCACCTACGCCTCCGAGGACCTCCCCCTCGGGACCGCCGGGGCGGTCCGGCGTGCGCTGGCCGGCGTCGAGCAGACCGCGGTGGTGGTCTCCGGCGACGTCCTCACCGACATCGACCTCGACGCCCTCGTCGGGCTCCACCGCGCCCGGGGGTCGGAGGTCACCGTGGCGCTGACCCGGCGCGACGACCCCCTCGAGTTCGGGGTGGTGGTGACCGGGCCCGACGGCCGGGTCGACCGCTTCTTGGAGAAGCCCACCCCCGGGAGGGTGCTGAGCGACACGGTCAACACCGGGATCTACGTCATCGAGCCGTCGGTGTGGGACGCGGTGCCGGCGGGCCGGGCGGTCGACTTCGCCGGGGAGCTGCTCCCCCGCCTCCTCGAGGAGGGCCGCGACGTGTCGGCGGTCGTCGCCGACGGGTACTGGGAGGACGTCGGCACCCTCCACGCCTACCTCCGGGCGCACCGTGACCTACTCGACGGGCGAGTCGCCACCCGCATCGATGGCTTCCCGATCGCCGAGGGCATCTGGCTCGGCGAGGGGGCGGAGATCGACCCCGCGGCGGTGCTCGCTGGCCCGGCGATCGTCGGCCCCCGGACCCGGGTGGAAGCCGGAGCGGAGATCGGCGCTTACTGCTGCATCGGCGCGGACGTGCGCGTCGGCCCCGACGCGTCCCTCGAGCGCAGCGTGGTCCACGACCACGCCTACCTCGGGAGCCGGGTGCACCTGCGCGGCAGCGTCGTCGGGCGGGCGACCAGGTTGCGCCGCGGCGCCCGCCTCGAGGAGGGCAGCGTCGTCGCCGACGACTGCCTGATCGGCGCCGACGTCCTGGTGCACCCCGGGGTCGCGGTGTACCCCGGCAAGACCGTCGACGACGGCGCGTCGGTGGACTCCTCGATCGTGTGGGAGACCCACCGCCCCCGCTCGGTGCTCGGCTCGGCCGGGGTCACCGGGGTCGCCAACCTCGACGTCACCCCGGAACTGGCAGTGCGCCTGGCGATGGCCTTCGCCACCACCGTCCGCCGGGGCGGGCGGGTGATGGTGTCGCGCGACACCAGCCGGGTGGCGCGCATGCTCGGTCGGGCGGTGATGGCCGGGCTCAACGCCGCCGGCGTCGACGTGGCCGACCTGGAGGTCGCCACCCTGCCGCTGACCCGCTTCGCGGTCCGCTCGCTCGGCGGCGACGGTGGCGTCAGCGTCCGGCTCCGACCCGGCGACGACCAGGTGGTCACCCTGCGGCTCCTCGACTCGCGGGGCATCGACCTCGCGGCCGGCGAGCGCAAGCCGGTCGACCGGATCATGATCCGCCACGACGCCCGCCGCGCCCTGGCCGGCGACATCGGCGACCTGGTCGTCCCCGAGCGCCTGGCGGAGGACTACACCGCCGCGCTCACCGCCCCGCCCCCCTCCGGGCTGGTCGACCTGGCGCCCCTCCGGGACCGCCGGGCGAGGGTCGTGCTCGACTACGCCTACGGCGCGGCCAGCTTCGTCATGCCCAACGTCCTCGCCAAGCTCGGCGCCGACGTCCTGGCGCGCAACCCCTACGCGTCG
>JAJZWW010000050.1 GCA_021846485.1 Actinomycetes bacterium | reverse complement strand
ACCTCGAGCACCGCGGCCCCCGCTGAGAGGGACCCGTCGCCGTCGTCGCAGACCAGGCGGTGGGCGAGGCAGGCGGCGGCGACCGACTTCACGTCGCCGGGGGTCACGTAGGTGCGACCGGCGACGACTGCGTGGGCCTGCGCCGACCGGATGAGCCAGATGGCGGCCCGGGGACTGGCGCCCAGGCGGACCCCGGGGGCTCCCCTGGTGGCCCGGCAGATCTCCACCGCGTAGGTGGCCACCGCCTCGACCACGCTCACCTCCGCGGTGGCCAGCCGGGCCTCCTGCCAGGCCCGCACGTCGGCGACGGGGTCGAGGTCCTCGAGGGCGTGCCGGCCTCCCTGACGGAGCACCAGGCGGGCCTCCTCGTCGGCGTCGGGATAACCGATCGAGGTGGCCAGGGCGAAGCGGTCGAGCTGGCTCTCCACCAGGGGAAAGGTGCCCCGCTGCGACAGCGGGTTCTGCGTGGCGATCACCATGTGGGGCTGCGGGAGGGGCCAGGACCGGCCGTCCACGCTGACCTGGCCCTCCTCCATGGACTCGAGGAGGGCCGCCTGAGTGCGCGGTGGGGTGCGGTTGAGCTCGTCGGCCAGCACGACGTGGGCGAACACCGGGCCGGGCCGGAACTCCCAGATCTGGGTGGCGGGGGAGTACACCGAGACCCCCGTCACGTCGGAGGGGAGGAGGTCGGGGTGCCCCTGGATGCGGCACAGCTCGGCGCCGAGCGAGCCGGCCAGCGCCCGGGCGAGCACCGTCTTGCCCACCCCGGGGACGTCCTCGACGAGCAGGTGGCCGCCGGCGAGGGTGGCGACCACCGCCGCGGTGAGCGCCCCGTGGGTGCCCCTCACCACCCGGCCCAGGTTGTCGAGGAGGGCCTGCCCGAAGGCGATGGCCGTCTCGGGCGCCGGAGCGAGCGCGATCGACTGCGAGGGCATGCTCCTCACATCGGCGCGTAGCCGGGTCGACCTGTAGCCCGAGTGGGAGGTGGGTCGGCTCAGCGCGGGGTGGGCCGGCGTTGCAGCACGAAGCGGTAGAGGGTGCACACGTCGCGCTCGAACATCGCTCGGGACAGGCGCAGGTAGCGCAAGTAGTGCCGGTAGGTGTCCCGCCCGACCATCCCGACCGCGACTTCGCGACCGGCCTCCAGGCGCTGCTGCCACAGCCGGAGGGTCCGGCAGTAGTGCTCGGCGTCGCTGCGGAAGGTGACCAGCCGGAACCAGCGGTGGGAGGCTGCAACGATCTCGGGTAGCAGGGGCAGCGCCGACTCCGGGAACACCTCCTCGGTGAAGAACGGCGAGACCGCCGAGGTTGCCGGGTCGAAGTCCTCGTAGGCGATCGTCTGCAGCGACAGGCGCCGGCCGGGGGGGAGCCAGCCGGCGCAGGCGGCGAAGAACTCCGAGTACACCGCCAGGCGCTGCCCGGCATCCAAGTCGCTGCGGGCGAAGTGCTCGAAGGCCCCCACCGACACGATCGCGTCGTAGGGCGCGTCTGGCCGGTGGTCCCGCCAGTCCTCGAGGAGCACCTCGGCCACAGGCGGGCAGGACGCCGCGGCGACTGCCGCCTGGTCCGAGCTCAAGGTGAGGCCGGTCGCCCGAGCGACCCCGCGTTCGGCGACCAGGTAGCGCAGCATGGCACCCCATCCGCAGCCCACGTCGAGCACCCGCTGCGCCCCGTCCACCTGCGCCCCGGTGGCGTGCCAGTCGAGCTTCGCCTGCTGCGCCGCCTCCAGGTCGTCGTCGAGCGGTCCGGTCCACAGCCCGCAGGAGTAGACCATCTCCTCGCCGAGCCACAGCCGGTAGAACTCCGAACCGACGTCGTAGTGGTGCTCGATGGCCGCCTGGGTCGCGCCACCCCCGGCCGTGGGCACCTGCTGCTCGGAGGGCATGGCGGTCAGGCTACTGAGAAGTTCCTCCTCGGTACGGGAGCTCCCTAGCCGCAGGGCTGCCCGAAGCCTGTCGGCGGTCCGGGCCGACGACGGTCGGCCCGGGAGCGGGCGCCTACCGTACACTGCGCCGGTGGGTCTCGTGTACCGAGGGGGGGCGCTCGTCACGCCGGGTGGCGTCGTGGAAGGCTCCCTGCGGGTCGACGGCGGCCGGATCACCGAGATCGGGGCCGACGTCCGCCCGGCGCCTTCTGACGAGGTCGTCGACGCGACCGGCTGCTACGTGCTCCCCGGGGGCGTGGACCCTCACTGTCACGTGATGGCGGACGTGGCCGCCGCTGCGGCGGGGGCCGTCCAGGGTGGCACGACGACCCTCTTGTCGTTCACCTCCCCCGAGCCGGGCGAGGCCCCCGTGGCGGCCATCGAGCGGGCCCGGGTCCTGGTCGCCGAGGCCCACCCGGTGGTCGATGTCGGGCTCCACGCCGCCTGCTACGAGCCGGACAGCCTGAGCCCCGAGGACGTGGAAGCGGTGGCCGCAGCCGGCGGGGACGCCATCAAGTGCTTCCTGGCCTATCCGGAGCTGGGCATCATGGCCACCGGGGGTGGTCTGTTCCGGGCGATGTCCTATGCGGCTCGTGCCGGACTGCCGGTACAGGTCCATTGCGAGGACGGCGAGCTGATCGAGGCCATGGTGGAGGAGGCGTCCGCCGCCGGGAGGCGGCACACCCGGACCTTCGCCGAGGTGCGGCCGGCGGCCGCCGAAGAGCTCGCCGTGGAACGGGTGATCGCCTTCGCGACCATCACCGGGGCGCGCTGCTACCTCCCCCACCTCTCCACCCGCGGGGCGCTCGAGTCCGTGCGGCGGGCGCGCCTCGCCGGCGGTACCTGCGAGGTGACCGCCGAGGTGTGCCTCCACCACGTCCTGCTCGACGACCGGGCGTACGGGGACGAGCGCGCCGAGGAGCTCCTCGTCGCTCCGCCCCTGCGCGACCGGGCAGAGGTCGAGGCTGTCGCCGCGGCGCTCGCCGACGGATCGGTCGACACCGTGGGCTCCGACCACTCCCAGGTCCGCACTCCCGTCGACGCCCGCATCGCCCGGTCCCCGTACAGCACCTACGGGATCGCCGGCGCGGGCGCCCGCCTGCCCCTGCTGTTGGCCTGGGGCCTGGGGCACGGCGTTGCGATGGACCGGCTGAGCCACCTCCTCTCGGCCGGTCCGGCCGGCTCGTTCGGTTACCGGAACAAGGGCCGGCTGGCCCTCGGGATGGACGGCGACGTGGTCGTCTGGGACCCCGGGGGCGAGTGGACGGTGGCCGCCGACTCGTTCCCCGACGGGACGGGCACCGCTCCCTACGCCGGCCGGCGGGTGACCGGTCGCGTCCGCTCGGTCTGCCTCCGGGGGAGGATGGTCGTGCGCGAAGGGGAGCTGGTGTCCACGGTGGGGGCGGGACGGATCATCGAGCCGGCGGCCCGGCGGTGAGGCAGCCCGAGCGGCTCCCGGGGGGCGCAGGCGCGGGGATCGGGGCGGCCGTCTTCCTCGAGCGGCGACCCGACAGCCTCACCTACTCGGTCTACGAGGCCATCAAGCGGGCGATCGTCGACGGCCGGCTCCCCGCCGACACTCGGGTGACGGAGGCCGGCCTGGCCAAACAGCTGATGGTCAGCAAGACACCGGTGCGCGAAGCCCTGCTCCGCCTCAAGGAGATCGGACTGGTCGAGGCCGACGGGCCCAAGCTCGGGCGCATCGTCCGCCCGAGCTTCGCCCGTCTCCGGGACGCGTACGAGGTGAGGGAGGCCCTCGAGGCGGTGTCCGCCAGGGCTGCCGCCGAGCGCGGCGATCGGGCGCTGCTGGTCGCTGCCCGCCGGGAGGCGCAGGCGACGGTCGCGGCGGCCGAGGTCGGCGACCTCGAGGGCTACCAGCGGGCGGACGACGCCTTCCACCGCCTGGTTGCCGAGGCCGGGGGCAACGAACGGCTCGCCCGGCTCATCGACGACATCAACGTCTTGGTACGAGCTCTCCGCCGGCGTGACACGCCGGAGACCGGGGCGTCGATCGACTGCGCCCACCGCCACCTGGCCATCGCAGACGCCCTACTGGCCGGCAGTGCGCCGGAAGCCCTCGCGCTGATGGCCGCTCACATCCGGGAGGTCCGCGACCAGGTCCTCGCCTCCACGGCCGGCAGCGTCGGCGAGTGCACACCGAGCTGAAGCCTGGGGAGTCCGAGCGGCGGTCCCGCCGACGATTATGAGATACGGTATCTTCACAGTGGCGGCCGACCGGTGGTTCGAGGTGGGACGGCTCGGGATGCCGAGACCCGGGGAGTGGAGGCTCGGGATGTTGCCGGCGGGCCCCCGACCGGCTCACCGGAGGCCGGTCCCGCGGTGACGGGCGTCTTCGGCCCGCCCCGGGACTTGGTCGGTTACGGCCGGCGGCCACCGGAGGTCCGCTGGCCGGGAGGAGCGTCGGTGGTGGTCAACGTGGTCATCAACTACGAGGCCGGCGCCGAGTACTCCCTGCAGGACGGTGACGGTCGCAACGACACCTGGGGCGAGTACTCCTACCAGGTGGGTCCCGAGGTCCGCGACCTCGGCACCGAGACCCACTTCGAGTTCGGCAGCCGGGCGGGCATCTGGCGCCTCACGCGGCTCTTCGACCGCCTGTGCCTCCCGGTCACCATCGGGGCGTGCGCCGTCGCCCTGCAACGCAACCCCGAGCTGGCCGAGTGGGTGGTGGAGTCCGGCAACGACGTCCTCGCCCACGGGTGGCGGTGGACCGAGATGTCCGGCTCGACCCGGGAGCGGGAGGGCGACGAGATCCGACGTGCGGTGGCGGCCATCGAGGAGCTCACCGGCTCCCGTCCACTGGGCTGGTACCTGCGCTCGTTCCCGAGCGTCAACACCCGGGAGCTACTGGTCGAAGAAGGCGGGTTCCTCTACGACTCGGACTCCTGCAACGACGAGCTGCCCTACTTCGCCGACGTCCGCGGCCGGGCGTTCCTCGTCGTCCCGTACTCGAAGGTGTACAACGACGTCCGTTACCTCCTGGAGCCCACCTACGCGACGCCCAGGCACTTCTCCGAGACGCTACGCGCCGGGCTGGACTACCTCTGCGAAGAGGCCGCGAGGGGAGAGGGTCGGCGGATGATGACCGTCGGCGTCCACGAGCGCTGGAGCGGTCAGGCAGCTCGGACCTCGGCCCTCGCCGACTTCCTCGAGTACGCGTCCGAGCGTCCCGACGTGGCGTTCATGAGGCGGGCGGACATCGCCCAGTGGTGGATCGGCCACCACCACGAGTGGGCTCTCCCGGGGCGGTCCGCGACCGGCGGCGTGACGCGGTGACTCCGCGACGGCGGTGACGGTGCCGGCGGGGTCGTCGGGGCCGATCAGTGGGGCGGGCGGCCGCGGCCACGGTGCCGGCGGGGGTGGCACCCGGCCGCTGCGGGTCGGCGTCGTCGGGGCCGGTTGGATGGCCGGTCAGCACGTCGCCGAGCTGCAGGCGCGAGACGACGTCGAAGTGCGTGGCGTCGTGGACCTGGACCTCGACCGGGCGGACGGCCTCGCCGCGTCCTGCGGGGCAACTGGGTTCGCCTCCTGGGAGGAGATGTTCGAGCGCTCCCCCCTGGACGCCGTGTGGGCGTGCACCCCCCCTTCCGCCCACCTTGAGGTGGCTCGCGCGGCGTTCGCCCGCGGGCTGCACGTCTACTTGGAGAAGCCCATCGCCAGGACCATGGCCGACGGGCGGGGAGTGGTCGAGGCCGCCGCCGAGGCAGGGGTCGTCTGCGCCGTCGGCTACCAGTGGCACGCCCTGGACCTCGTGGCCGACGTGCGGGAGGCCCTCACCGGTCGCCGCGTCGGCTTCGTGCTCGGTCGTAACATCGGCGCGACCAAGGTCCGCCCCTGGTTCGTGGATCGAGCCGAGGGAGGGGGCAACGTGCTCGAGCGGGCGAGCCATCACATCGACCTTGTCAGGTCACTGGCCGGCGAGGTGGCCTCGGTCCAGGTCGGGACCTCGTCGGTGTCCCTCGGTGGCCGTCCCCCGGAGGCGGGGGACGTGGAGGACGCCCTGACCGTAGTGCTCGGCCTGGAGTCGGGAGCCATGGCGACGATCCTCGTGGTGTGGCTGGCAGAGGGCCTCCCGAGCTCCTATGGGGTGGACCTCGCCGCGGACCGAGCCTGGCTCCACCTGGACCTGGACCCGGACTTCACGCTGCGAGGCGTGGTTGCCGGCTCGCCGGTGCGGCGCCAGGCGTCGAGCCCGGCGCTACGCAGCTCGATCCAGCGCTTCGTGGCCGCCGTGCGGAAGGGTGACCCGGGCCTGGTGGCCTGCCGTCCGGACGACGCCCTGAGGACCCTGGAGGTGGCCCTCGCGGCCGAGAAGGCTCTGGTCACCGGCATGACCGTACGGGTGGGAGAGGACCGCGATGGACCTCGGCCTGGTTGATCGGACTATCGGACCTACATAGTGACCGGTGGGAGCCGCGGTCTTCGGCCGGGCTGCAGCCCGGGCTCTGGTCGGCGAGGGAGCCAACGTGGTGGTGGCCGGACGAGGTCCTCGATCAGGACTTGGTCGTCTTCTCCAGGAAGAACTGACCGCCAGCCTGCGGGTAGGTCCCGTGGATGTTCTTCTGGCTGGCGGAAAGGTAGTTGTAGAAGTAGGCGTAGATGATCGGCGTCTCGTCGAGCAGCAGCCGCTGGATCTGGCCGGCCAGCTTGCGCTGGGTCGAGAGGTCGGATGCGGCGATGTACTCCTTGGAGAGCTTGTCGTAGCCGGGGTTGTTGAAGTGGGCCGCGTTCCACGACCCCGATCCGGTCTTGGCGTTGATCGTCTGCAGCGGCGCCTCCAGGTACAAGTCGGGCACCGGGCGCGCGCCGTAGTCGACCAGGCTCATCTCGGCGTCGAGCCACGGGGACTTCCCGAACACCGCCTGACCGTAGTACTGGGTCTGCGACTCGACGGTGAGCTTGATGTCCACGCCGATCTTCGCCGCGGAGGCCTTCACGATCTGGGCGAGCTCGGGAACCTCCTGGAGCTGCTCGGTGACCAGGCTGGCCGAGAAGCCACGCGGCACGCCGGCCCTGGCCAGCAGCTTCCTGGCCAGGGCGAGGTCCTGGTGGCGCTGGGGCACGGAGGTGTCGGTCTGGGGGAACACCGGCGCGAACGGGTTGTCGTTGCCGAGCGCGGCGTAGCCCTTGAACAGGGCGGCCACGATCCCGGGCCGGTCCAGGGTGAGCGCCACCGCCTGGCGGGCGTAGTTGCTGGTGAACGGGGAGATGTCGTTGCGCATGGACAGCTCGCGATGCGCGCTCGACTTGATGTTGGTCACGTTGTAGGAGCCGTGGAGCAGCTGGGGGCTCACCGTCACCGTGAACTGGTCCATGCAGTCGATCGACCCGGACTGCAAGGCGGCGGTCATCGGGCCCTCGTTGGGGAAGAACACGACCTTGAGCTCGGAGGGTGACGCCGGGGTGCCCCAGTAGTGGGGATTGCGGACGAAGGTCGCCCCGACGGTCTCGTTGAACGAGGTCTTCATGAACGGACCGGTGCCGATGAAAGTGTCGATCCACTTGGCGTAGTCGGTGCCGTTGGGGACGATGATCACGTTGTAGTTGGCCGACGAGGCGGCGTAGGGGAACGCTCCGTAGGGAGCCTGCAGATGGAAGGCGACGGTCTGGGCGTCGACCTTCACCACCCCGGAAGGGTCGAGGACCCCCCCGAAGACCGACAGGGCGTTGCCCGAGCTCTTGGGGTCCGACTGGGTCTTGAAGCTGTAGACGACGTCGTCGACGGTCATGGGGGTACCGTCGCTGAAGCGGACCCCCTGGCGGATCTTGAAGGTCCACACCGTCGCGTCGGCGTTGGGGGACCAGCTCGTCGCCAGCCATGGCTTGGGGATGCTGTGGTTGTCGTAGAAGACGAGCATCTGGCCGACCTGGTTGAGCAGCTCGATGCCGCCGGTGTCGTTGACCGTGATCGGGTTGGGCGACGACGACGGCGCGAGGAACCCGGCGGTGATGGTTGCTCCCGCCTTGCCGGCGGTCGTGCCCGACGAGCTGCTCGGTGACGGGCCCGACGAAGAAGAGGTCGGGCTCGACGATCCGCAGGCGGCGAGGATGCCCCCGAGCGCCGGCAGCGACAGGCCGACCATCGCCCCGCGACGCAGGAAGTCCCGTCGTGACAGGCGCCCGGCGACGTACTCGTCGATCACGTGCTCGGGGATGGGGCCGCGATCGCGTCGCAGCGCGTCGAGCCGTCGGTGGTCGGGGGCCATCAGTACCTCTTTCTCGCAACTGTGCGTTGCCTCGTCCCGGTGGCACCACTCGGCGCATCACCCGGTTCCCCCCGGGTCACTGGGCTACCCATTGGTATACTATACGGCGGAGGCCAGGTGAGGCACAAGGCGGCGAGGACTGAGCGGCACTGTACTACCAGGAGGCGCGCCGGCCGCCGCGTGCCCGGCAAGGGAGGTCGATGCCGTGGAGGGCTCGGGGATCTGCCCGCCGGGAGGGCGGCGGGTCGTGGCGGTCACCGGTGCCGCTTCGGGCATCGGGAGGGCGACGGCGCGGCGGTGCAGCTCGGAGGGGTTCGCGGTGGGCCTTCTCGATCGCGACGTCGCGGCCCTCGACTCGGCCCTCGACCTGGTCGGTGGGGGCCCCGGCCCGGTGCGGGCCGTCCCGGCCGACGTGACCGCGCCGTCCGAGGTGCGCTCCGCCGTCGCGGAGCTCGTCGGGACCTTCGGCCGCCTCGACGCGGTGGTCAACGCTGCGGGCATCGGGGGCTACACCGGCGACGTAGTGGAGACCAGCATGGAGCAATGGGACCGGGTCCTCGCGGTCGACCTGCGCGGCGTCTTCGTCGTCAGCCGGGCGGCTGTCCCCCACCTGCGGGTCGGTGGGGGCCGGATAGTCAACGTGAGCTCCCAGTACGGGCTCGTCGGAGGGGCGGGGAGCCCGGCGTACGCGGCTGCCAAGGCGGGCGTGATCGGCCTCACCCGGGCGATGGCCGTGGACCACGCGGGGGAGGGGATCCTCGTCAACTGCGTCTGTCCGGGACCGACCGACACGCCGATGCTGCGAGCCTCGCGCCGTAGCCCCGCTCCCCGCGCCCAGCAGGAGTCGGTGCGCACCGCCCACCGGCCGCTGCTCGCTGCTCCCGGCCGCCCGGAGGACGTGGCCGGAGTGATCACCTTCCTCCTCGGTCCCGACGCCTCCCAGCTGACCGGGGCGGTGATCGCCGCGGACGGCGGGTGGACGGCCAGCTGAGGCGTCTGGGGCGGGCACGGCAGGGCGGCCCGGCCGGGGTCCCGACGCTGGTGGGGGCAGGGTGCCCCGCCGGCCCGCCCGGACGGCCGGCGGGGCCTACGGTGGCCGGCGATGGACGCCGCGGCGATGATCGGTGCGGAGGCGGTGTTCCGGCCGGTGCGGAGGGGCAACGCCTTCGAGGAGACCGTCGAGCGGCTGCTGCAGGCGATCACCCTCGGGGTGGTCTCCGAGGGGCAGCGCCTGCCGCCGGAGCGGGAGCTCGCCTCCCGGCTCAAGGTGAGCCGGGAGACCCTGCGCGAAGCGATCCGCGCCCTGCAGCAGGCGGGCTGGGTGACCTCCCGCCCGGGCCGCCACGGGGGCACCTTCGTCGCCCGCCAGCCCGAGGGTGCCCGGCCCGCCGGGTCCGTCGGGGCCGCCGAGGCCCAGCCCCTCCCCCCCCTGCGCGACACCCTCGTGCTGCGGGCGGTGCTTGAGCCGGGGGCGGCCGAGCTGGCAGCTGCCGCCCGCCTGGCGCCACCCGCCCGGGAGCGCCTGACCGACCTCCTCGGCGAGTGCGCCGCCGCCGAGGCGGGCGCGTACCGCCAGGCCGACTCCCGCCTGCACCTGGCGATCGCCGAGGCCGCGGGCAGCCCGTCGCTCCTGGCCGCGGTCGCCGATGTCCGCAGCCGGGTCAACGACCTGCTCGACGCCATCCCCATCCTGCCCGCCAACCTCACCCACGCCGACCACCAGCATGCTGCGGTGGTGGCCGCCATCGTGGCCGGCGACCCGGGTCGGGCGCGCTCTGCCATGGCCGCCCACCTGGAGGGCACCGCAGCGCTGCTGCGCGGCTTCCTCCCCGACACCGTTCCGGAAGGTCCTTGACAGCCGGGCCCGCCGGCGCCAGGATGACCACCTAAAGGTCTGTTTCCGATCCAATCCTCCGTTGAAGAAGGACCCTCCAGGCGAACAAGAGCCTGGAGGGCCAGGACCGGGGGGGCGAAAGGTGGGGGAGAGTTGGCAGCAGGTTTCGGAGGCCCCGACGAGGCGTGGGAACGGCTGCGGTCGGCGGTCGGCTCGGGTGAGATCGACACCGTGACCGTGGCCTTCACCGACATGCAGGGACGCCTGCAGGGCAAGCGCTGCCACGCCGGCTGGTTCCTCGACGAGGTCGTGCCCAACGGGACCGAGGGGTGCAACTACCTGCTGGCGGTCGACGTCGAGATGCACACCGTCGAGGGCTATGCGATGGCGAGCTGGGAGCGGGGCTACGGCGACTTCGTGCTCCGCCCCGACCCGGTGACGCTGCGCACCACCCCGTGGCAGCCGGCCTCGGCGCTGGTGCTCGCCGACCTGGAGTGGCACGACGGGACCCCGGTGGCCGCCTCGCCCCGGCAGATCCTGCGCCGCCAGCTCGACCGTCTCGGCGCCCGGGGGTGGCGCGCCCTGGTCGGCACCGAGCTCGAGCTCATGGTCTTCAACCACACCTACGAGGACGCCTGGGAGCGTGCCTACCGGGACCTGACGCCCGCCAACCGCTACAACGTCGACTACTCGGTGCTCGGCACCGGCCGCATCGAGCCCCTGCTGCGGCGCATCCGCAACGAGATGACCGGCGCGGGGATGGTGGTCGAGTCGGTGAAGGGGGAGTGCAACCTCGGCCAGCACGAGATCGCCTTCCGCTACGCCGATGCGCTCACGACGGCTGACAACCACAGCGTCTACAAGACCGGGGCCAAGGAGATCGCCGCCCAGGAGGGCGTGGCGCTCACGTTCATGGCCAAGTTCGACGAGCGGGAGGGCAACTCCTGCCACGTGCACCTGTCGCTTCGCGACGCCGAGGACCGTCCGGTCTTCGCCGGCGCCCGGGAAGGGATCTCGCCCACCTTCGAGCAGTTCCTCGCCGGCCAGCTCGCCGGCCTGGCCGACCTGACGCTCCTGCTCGCCCCCAACGTCAATTCCTACAAGCGCTTCGCCGAGGGGTCCTTCGCCCCGACGTCGATCGCCTGGGGTCACGACAACCGCACCTGCGCCCTACGGGTCGTCGGCCGCGACCGGTCGCTGCGCTTCGAGCACCGGGTGCCGGGCGGGGACGTCAACCCGTACCTGGCGATCGCCGCGCTCGTCGCGGCCGGGCTCGACGGGGTGGCGCGGGAGCTCGCCCTCGAGCCGCCCACCGAGGGCAACGCTTACCGCGCCGGCTCCCCCCGGGTGCCGACCACGCTCCGGGAGGCCGCCGATCGCTTCGAGTCGAGCGCTCTCGCCCGGTCCGCGTTCGGCGACGAGGTAGTCGAGCACTACACCCACATGGCCCGCGTCGAGCAGCAGGCCTTCGACGCGGCGGTCACCGACTGGGAGCGCTACCGGGGGTTCGAACGGCTGTGACGACCCTCGTCGACCCCTCCACCGCCGAGGTCATCGGCACCGTCGCCGACGCCACCGAGGAGGAGGCGGCTGCCGCCGTCGGCCGGGCGGCAGCCGCCTCGCCCGCCTGGCGGGCCGTGGCCCCCGCCGACCGGGCCCGGCTGCTGCGCCGCTTCGCCGAGGTCGTCGACTCCCACGTAGAGGAGCTGGCGGCGATCGAGGTGCGCAACGCCGGCCACACCGTCGGCAACGCCCGCTGGGAGGCCGGCAACGTCCGGGACGTCCTCCATTACTACGCCGCGACCCCCGAACGCCTCTCCGGTCGCCAGATCCCCGTGCCCGGCGGGGTCGACGTCACCTTCCACGAGCCTCTCGGGGTCGTCGGGGTGATCGTCCCGTGGAACTTCCCCCTCCCGATCGCCGGTTGGGGGATGGCGCCGGCCCTCGCCGCGGGCAACACCGTGGTGCTCAAGCCCGCCGAGCTCACCCCGCTGTCCACCCTCCGCCTGGCCGAGCTGGCCCTCGAGGCCGGCCTCCCCGAAGGGGTGCTCGAGGTCCTCGCCGGCACCGGAGCCGTCGCCGGGTGGAGGTTGGTCACCGACGAGCGAGTCGCCAAGGTGTGCTTCACCGGGTCGGTGGCGGTCGGCAAGCGGGTGATGGCCGGCTGCGCCGAGCAGGTCAAGCGGGTGACCCTGGAGCTCGGCGGCAAGAGTGCCAACATCGTCTTCGCCGACGCCGACCTGGAGCGGGCCGCGGCGGGCGCGCCGATGGCGGTCTTCGACAACGCCGGCCAGGACTGCTGCGCCCGCTCGCGCCTGCTGGTGCAGCGGAGCGTCTTCGACCGTTTCCTGAGCCTGCTCGAGCCGGCGGTGCAGGCGGTGGTCGTGGGCGACCCCCGCGATCCTCCGACCCAGATGGGCCCGCTCATCAGCGAGGCGCACCGGGCCCGGGTCGCCGGGTACCTGGAGGGCGTCACCAGCGTCGCCTTCCGGGGTCGGGCGCCCGAGGGACCCGGGTGGTGGTTCCCTCCGACGGTGCTCGCTCCTGTGTCCCCCGGTGAGCGAGTGGCGCGCGAGGAGGTCTTCGGGCCGGTCCTGGCGGTGATCCCCTTCGAGGACGAGTCCGAGGCGGTGGCCATCGCCAACGACAGCCGCTACGGGCTGTCCGGGTCGATCTGGACCGAGAACCTGGGGCGGGCCTTGCGGGTCAGCCGGGCGGTGGAGGCCGGAAACCTGTCGGTCAACTCGCACAGCTCGGTGCGCTACTGGACGCCCTTCGGCGGGTTCAAGGAGTCCGGGCTCGGGCGGGAGCTCGGCCCGGACGCACCGGAGGGGTTCACCGAGACAAAGAACGTGTTCATCTCGACGGAGGCGCCATGACGGGACGGTTGGAGGGCAAGGTAGCGGTGGTCACCGGAGGTGCCAGCGGGATCGGCGCGGCCTCCGCCCGGCGCTTCGCCGCCGAGGGGGCCCGGGTGGTGGT